>CAHJWV010000209.1 GCA_903643055.1 Burkholderiales bacterium
CCGCGCAAGGTCAGCGCCTTTTCGCCATCGATGAACACCGGCGCCGCCGGCGCCTCGCCGTTGCCGGGCAGGCTGATACCGATGTCGGCATGCTTGCTTTCACCCGGGCCGTTGACGATACAGCCCATCACCGCCACTTTCATCTTCTCGACACCCGGATAGCGCGCGCGCCACACCGGCATCTGCGCGCGCAGGTAGTCGTCGATCTGCTTGGCCATTTCCTGGAAGGTGGTACTGGTGGTACGGCCACAGCCAGGGCAGGCCGTCACGCTCGGGTTGAACGAGCGCAAGCCCAGCGACTGCAGGATCTCCAGCGCGACCACCACCTCTTGCGTGCGGGCTTCGCCGGGCTGCGGCGTCAGCGACACACGGATGGTGTCGCCGATGCCGTCTTGCAGCAGCAGCGACAGCGCAGCCGCCGATGCCACCGTGCCCTTGGTGCTCATGCCGGCCTCGGTCAACCCCAAGTGCAAGGCATAGTCGCAACGCTTGGCTAACGCGCGATAGACACTGACGAGATCCTGCACACCCGACATCTTGCAAGACAGCACGATCTGGTCCGCACGCAGGCCGATTTCTTCGGCACGGCGGGCCGATTCAACGGCCGATGTGATGATCGCGCGGTACATGATCTGCTGCGGCGCGAACGGTACGGCCCGCCTGCCGTTCTCATCCATCATCTGCGCGAGCAACTCCTGGTCGAGGCTGCCCCAGTTGACACCGATGCGCACGACCTTGTCGTACTTCGCCGCCACTTCGATCATCTGCGCGAATTGCTTGTCTTTCTTGTCGCCCTTGCCGACATTGCCGGGGTTGATGCGGTACTTCGACAAGGTCTCGGCACAGGCCGGGAAGTCGGTCAGCAAGCGATGGCCGTTGTAATGAAAGTCGCCGACCAACGGCACGTCGATGCCCATGCGGTCGAGCTGCTCGCGGATGTGCGGCACGGCCGCGGCGGCCTCGGGCGTATTGACGGTGATGCGAACCATCTCCGAGCCGGCCACGGCGAGTTCCTTGACCTGGATCGCGGTGTCGATCACATCGACGGTGTCGGTGTTCGTCATCGACTGCACACGCACCGGCGCGCCACCACCGAGCGTCACGATGCGCGAACCCCAACGCACCTTCGCCTGATGCGAATGCCGGGTGGCCGGCGATGCAGGCTCAATGAAATCGTCGAGAGCGGGTCTGTCTTGAGTCATGGTGTCACTTGAGTTCAAGCTTGGCGACGTTGTCGCGCGCGGGCTGCAGGTTCACCGTCTTGCCACGGTAGATGACCGCGGTGGCCGATGCATTGCCGATTTTTACTCGCAGCGGCGAAGCCCCGTCCAGGCCGACGGTCTCTCCGGCTTGCAGCATGCGCGACAGCAGCGCCGCGCCGCGGGCATCGACCACTTCGACCCACGAGGCCTCTTTGGCGCGAAGCATCAACACGCCGTGGGTCGACTGGCCCGAACTGGCGGGCACGACCTGCGTGTCGGAGGAGGTAGCTGCCGGCGCAACAGCTTGGGCAGCAGCGTTTGCCGCCACGGGTGCCGCCGCGGGTGCAGATCCATTCGGCAACGACGACACCACGGTCGGCACGGTCTCCACGACCGTCGAAGCGGTGGGTGCTGCGCCAGGCAACACATCGGGCGACGTCACCCTGGACACACCACTTTCTGCCACGCGCTCAGGCACCGGCTCGATGGACTGGGGCTGACCTGGAGCGGCGCCCGGCTCGGCGGATTCGATCTGGCTCGCCACCCGCTGCGGCAGCAGCTTGTTGATCCAACCCGAAGGCAGCAGATAGACAGCCAGAGAGGCCAGCACGAGCACCAGCGCACCCAGCGTGATCGGGCTCTTCAGGAACTGCAGTTCGCTCGGCACGCGACGGCCCGGGCGATCACGGAATGGCGTGTTCAGCCCGAGGCTCAGATGCTCCAGCCCGCGGTCGACCGGCTGTGGCAGCAAGGCCATCACCGGTGCCGAATCGATCTTCAGAAAGCGGCACACCGTTTGGGCGAGCGCGCGCGCAAAAGTGGCGTCGGGCAATTCATCGAACCGATCGGATTCCAGCAGTTCCAGCTTCTGCGGTGTGACCTTGATCGATGTTGCCAGCGCAGCGATGTGCAGGCCGCGCGCCTGCCGGGCCTGCCGCAGCATCGAACCGGCCGTCACGGCCGGCGCCGGCGCACCGACTGCCGTGCTCGGCAAGGCCTCACTCATCGAACTGCCCCTTGTCGAACAAGGCCGATTCGCGGGATTGCGGAAAGCGGTTGCGCAGTTGCAAGCCGAATTCATTGGCGCCTTGCCGGTTGTTGCGGCGGATCTCGATGCGCGCGGCCAGCCACAAGGTCTGCGCATTCGCCTGCTCGGCCACCGAATTGACGCGGTTCACATAGAAGCGAGCGCGCTCCAGATCACCTTGGTGCAACAACACCTCCGACAGATTCACCGCCGTCGCGCCATTGCTCGGATCACGCTCGTAAGCCTTGGTCAAGGTCTGCTCGGCGCCGACCCAGTTGCCCGCGCGCGCCTGGCAGATGCCACTGGTGAGCATCGTGCGAGCCGAACTCAGGTACGAAGGCAGGGCCAGCGCCTGCTCAAACAGGACGTTCGCTTCGGTGTAATTGCGGCGCTGGCACAGGTACCAGCCGTAGTTGTGCATCGCATCGCCATCTTGCGGGTTGATCTGCAAGGCGCGGCGAAAACTCTCTTGCGTCAGGATGTCGTCACCGAGCGCCGCGTAGATCAGCCCGCGCAGGCTGTAGGCCTCGCCGAGGTTCGGGCTGACGGTCAACGCCATCTTCACTTCATCGAGCGCGGTCGTGAACTGGCCGCGGCTGAAGTAGGCCGTGGCAAGCTCCATCCGCGTGCGGGCCCGCTTGCTGGCTTCGGTCTCATCGGACGCAGTCACACGGTCCTTGGAATCGTTATTGACGGGCGGGGGTGCCACGCACCCGGCCAGCGCCATCAGAAGTGCCCAGCCCGCGGCGATGATGAACAAGCAGCGGCGTCCAGAACTCATGAGCGATGTTCCTGTGATAGGGCAAGTGGAGAAACAGAAGCCGCCCGTGCAGCGGCAGGTTCGGCAGTGATGTCACGGATGACTTGGATCGGCACACGTGTCATGCGCTTGGCGACGTTGGTTCGATCCTGAACTTCTCCGGCCAGTTGACCGCAGGCGGCATCGATGTCGTCACCGCGCGTCTTGCGCACCGTGGTCACGACGCCGGCGGCGAGCAGCACGCCTGCGAATGCGGTAACGCGCTCGCGCGGCGATCGCTTCAGGCCTGACTGGGGAAACGGATTGAACGGAATCAGGTTGAACTTGCAGGAGATGCGCTGGCTGATGGTCACCAGCGCCTGCGCGTGTTCGGGGCCGTCGTTGACGCCATCGAGCATGCAGTACTCGAAGGTAATGAAGTCGCGCGGCGCACGGTCGAGATAGCGCTCGCAGGCCTGCAGCAGCTCGTCAATCGGGTATTTGCGGTTCAATGGCACGAGGTCGTCGCGCAGCGCATCGATCGGCGCATGCAGCGACACCGCCAGCGCGACCGGGCAGTCGTCGCGCAGGCGATCGATCATCGGCACGACGCCCGAGGTCGACACCGTGACACGGCGGCGCGACAGGCCATAGCCATGGTCGTCGAGCATCATGCGCAGCGCCGGCACCAGCGCTGAATAGTTTTGCAGCGGCTCGCCCATGCCCATCATCACGACGTTCGTGATAGCGCGCGTGCCCGGCGTGAGCCGAAGACGCTGGCGCAGATGGTGTTCGGCGAACCACAGCTGGGCGATGATTTCACCGGTGGTGAGATTGCGGCTGAAGCCTTGATGGCCGGTCGAGCAGAAGCGGCAGCCCACCGCACAGCCCGCTTGAGATGAAACGCACAGCGTGCCTCGGTCGCCTTCGGGAATGAACACGGTTTCGACGGCATTGCCGCCGCCCACATCGAACAGCCACTTGATCGTGCCGTCGGTGGAGGCTTGCTCGCTGATGACGGTCAGCGGCTGAACGCAGGCCACGCCAGCCAGTTTGTCGCGAAGCGACTTGGCCAGGTCGGACATCGCCGAGAAATCGGCAGCGCCCTTCTGATGAATCCAGCGAAACAACTGGGTCGCGCGAAAGCGCTTCTCACCCAGACGTTCGCAGAACGCGGCCAAGCCATCGAGATCAAATTCGAGCAGGTTGGCCGGTGTCATCGGGTACTCCTTGCGCCGTGGGTCAGGCAAACGCCTTCACGAGGCGCAAGGCCAGTCGCCTCAGCGGCTGTAAACGTTCATGCCAGGGAAGAAAAACGCGATCTCGGCCGCAGCCGTTTCAGCCGCGTCAGAGCCGTGCACGGCGTTGGCATCGATGCTGTCTGCAAAGTCAGCACGGATGGTGCCCTTCTCGGCCTTCTTCGGATCGGTGGCGCCCATCAGGTCGCGGTTCTTCAGAATCGCGCCTTCGCCTTCCAGCGCCTGGATCATCACCGGGCCGGAGATCATGAAGGTCACCAGGTCATTGAAGAACGGGCGAGCCTTGTGAACAGCATAGAAAGCCTCGGCTTCACCACGCGACAGATGCGTCAGCTTCGCAGCAACCACCTTGAGGCCTGCGCCTTCGAAGCGTGCGTAGATCTGGCCGATCACATTCTTGGCGACCGCGTCGGGTTTGATGATGGAAAGGGTACGTTCGATGGCCATATTTATTCTCCTGAATCAAGCACTTGGCAAAGCCTTGGATTGTAACGCTTGAAGATCGGTTCCCCGACCCTCAACGACCGCGGCGACCACCGCCGTTGCCAAAACCACCACCGCCGCCTCCACCCCC
>CAHJWV010000210.1 GCA_903643055.1 Burkholderiales bacterium
CTGCTGCCGGCCACCCAACTTGCCAGCCCGTGGACGGTGTTGCAGGTGCCTGTTAACCGGTCGGCCGACAAATCGGCCGATAAAGCAGCGGCCAAGCCAGGCGACAAAGACGAAGACGACGACTGCTCGCCGGCTGTCACGCAGAGCTTCGTGCAGCGGGTGCCGCAGGCGCTGTGGCTGCCGCAAGACACAGCGGCCACCACGCCGTCGCGCGGCCCGACCAACTTCGAGATTGCCTATGCACGCCTGGCCTCACAGCGCGTGGCGCTGGAGGCACCGCCCGCGCAGCTGGCCGATCTGCCGATCGTCGAGCTGCCGGTGCCGGCCGGCACGCCGGGCAACCGGCTCGCGGTACTGCTGTCGGGTGATGGCGGCTGGGCCGGCATCGACAAGGGCATTGCCAGTGCGTTCGTCGCGCAGGGCGTGCCGGTGGCAGGTTTTGATTCGCTGCGCTACTTCTGGACCGCCCGCAAGCCCGAAGGCCTGGCCGCCGACCTTGACCGCCTGATCCGCTACTACGCCGCGCGCTGGAAGCGCAGCGAGATCATCCTGATCGGCTACTCGCAGGGCGCCGACGTGCTGCCCTTCGCACTGAACCGCATGCCGCACCGCACCCGCGCCAGCGTGCGCCTGACCGCCTTGCTCGGCCTGGGCCAGAAGGCCTCGTTCGAGTTTCACGTCACCAACTGGATCGGCGCCAGCGGCGACCAGCCGATCCTGCCGGAGGCCGAGAAGCTGCTGGCGGCGACCACGCTGTGCGTCTATGGCAGCGACGAGCGCAATTCGCTGTGCCCGCTATTGGCGCCGCTGCATGCGCAGGCCTTGCTGCTGTCTGGCGGCCACCATTTCGGTGGCGACTATGGCGCGCTGGCGCAGCGCATTCTGGATGTGGCTGCGGCACGTTGACTTGGTGTTAGCTTTCGCCAGAGCGGTCAGCCGCGACCGGCTCAGACCGCATCAAAGAAATAGGCCAGCGCGTGCTCGGTAATGCCACGCGCGCCACGCGCAGCCGCGATGCAGGACTTGTGTAAAGGGTGCGGGCCATATCCCGCAAGCATCTCGCTCGATTCGAAGCCGATCGTCAACCCGAGATCAAAGCTGTCTTCCGGGCCTTGCCACGGCACCTGATGACGCCAGCCGACGCGAACCAAACTCACACCTGGAATTTTCGTCAGCGCTTTGGCTGATTCGATCAGCCGGGTTTTTCAGTCGCCATCGCGTCGGCTCGAACCACCAGAAAACCGTGTGTTGAAGTGAATATGTCATGGGAATGCCGGCATGCACCGTGTTAATTCGATAGGTTTTAATTTGACAGGAATTCGGAAAAACCCAGTATCGAAATGCCCCGAATGATGTGCTCGATCCTCCCCACATCGGCAGAGATTGGCTGGGATTGAATTGATGGCCGGTCGTATGCTGGAATCATGATCGGGGAACTCAAAGCCTTTACCGACGCCAAACCTGCCGCGGGATGGATTGATGCGACCCCGCTGAAAGGGCTGGAGGTGATTCGTGTCGATCAACCTTCCACGCCGATGCGTGATTGGTATGAGTCTTCGGTTTGTCTGATGAGCCCTCTCCATTCTTCGATCACTTTCGGCGCGCCACCGCGATGACGCCGCAGCAATATTTGAAGCCATTGAAGTTGCTGGAAGCGCGGCGCTTGCTTCGGGCGCGCGATGAGCGGGTATCCGACATCGCGGCGCAGTTCAGCCGCGATCAGGTGCGGGCTTTTGGTACGGTGCCTTCGCAGCATCGATTTCAGGGCACGGTGTAATTCTCGCGTGGTGAGGTGAATTTGTCAGTGTCATGACAATGGAGGAGGGCAATTCATTGCGAATCGCCTCCTCCTTGGTTTGCATGACCTTGATGCGGGCCTGCGCATCAGGCGCGCCGGCATTCTCAGCCGATGCGCATTCCGCTTTACTGCAGATACCAGCGTTGCTGGGTTTGGCCGTTCCATTCCCACTGGATCAGCGGCTTGCCGTTGGTCGAGATGCTGGTGCCGTCCAGCGCATGGCTGCTGGCCTTGTTCCAGATCTTGTAGCTGCCATCATCTTGCTTGTCGACCCACCAGCGTTGGTTGTCACCCCCATTGGACGCCCATTGACCTGGCTGAACGCCATTGGCGGTGGCGTAGCCCGGGTTGTCGAGCACGAGGCCACTGAACTCGTTGGTGAGGGTCCAGGAGTTGTCGGAGTTTTGAGTGAATTGCCAGCGCTGCTGTGAGCCGCCGTGGCCGGCCCACAGAATCGTGCCGGCGCCGGGGTTCGCGGTATTGCCGTTGTCGATCACGATGCCAGTAAGCGCGTTGACGATCACGTGTGGGCCGGCAATCGGCGTGACCTGAACCACCGGTGGCGTGCTGGTTTCGCCACCCACCTTCAACAGCGCCACCTCGCTCAGCAGCAGCGAGCCGGCCGCTTGCGACGACTGGCTGGGCGTGCCCACCGGGCCGTTCCACTTCACGCCCAGCCCGTTTTGCGCATTGCGGCTGCGGTTCCAGATGCTATCGGCATTGGTGTTCAGGAAGCTGCCGTACTTCGGCTTGTTGTTGCGATCGGCGTTGTAGAGCCGCGCCAGACCCTGCGCGAACATGCCTTTGAAGATGACCGCATCACCGCTGCAGCCGCCGGAGTTTTCATCGCAAACGTCGCGCAGCGTGCCGTTGGAGTAGGTCATGTTCGCGAACACCGCTTCGGCGATTTGTTCGGCATTGA
Source organism: Burkholderiales bacterium (assembly GCA_903643055.1). The sequence continues at coordinate 2,721 of CAHJWV010000210.1, forward strand.
ACAGATAGCCGCGGTCGCCGGTCAGGCGCCACATTTCGGTCAGGCCACCGAGGATCACACCCTGGTTGTACGACCAGGTCGCCTGGTTGTTGTTCTTGCAGGTGCGGGTGGTCAGGCCATCGTTGACCAGCTTCTTGCTGTTGATCATGCCGCTCTTGTTCAAAAACCAGTCGGTTTCTTTCAAGGCCCAGTCTTGGTAGCTGCCGGGGCCCGTGCCGTTCGGGGAACGCCGCGCCAGGCGAGCCGCGGCCAGCATGAACAGCTCGTTGGTGATGGCGTTCTTGTAGGTTTTCTCGGAGGTCCACCAGATGCCGCCGCCGCAGGTGTTGTCCCAGACCTTGGT
>CAHJWV010000211.1 GCA_903643055.1 Burkholderiales bacterium
CCGCGGTGAGATGATGCAGCGCGGCTGCAGCGTTATGCTTCAGATTTCCTGGCTTGCGAAATTCTTTGCGACGCCATCCAAATCAGCTGCAGCCCATGTCATTGATCGAAGAAATCCTCGCGCTGGACGTGCTGACTTTGCGCGAGCACACCCAGCAGGCCGGTGATGCGTTCGACCTCGAACGACAGCGCGCCAGCCTCACAAAGCTGCTGGAGGTTTCAGAGCTCTGCGAAGTGCGGCGTGACGGGGCCTTGGTGGCTTACTCCATGCTGCAGCGGCGAGCGGATGCCAGTGCGTTCGTGACCGGCTTCAACACCCATCCGTTGCACCGCAATTCGGTGACGATGCGCGCGCTGATCTCGGCCTTTGCTGAGCGAGTGAACCGCCTCGGCATCAACGCGCTGTACAGCCATGTCTACAAGACCAATCGCTTGTCGATGGCGTTTCATCAGCGGCTCGGCTTTCGCGTGACCCGCGAGAATGACAAAGGCGTCGAGTTCTTTGCCACGGTGGCGGAGCTGAATCTCAGCCCGTCGCTGGCGCGCACCTTCCATCGGGTGGGGGCTGACCATCGGCCGTCCCCGGCCGCGCTACCTCATCCATCTACCGAAATCGCTCATGGGCATTGAAATCGAACGCAAGTTCCTGGTCCACGCAGACACTTGGCGTGGTACCGAGCCTGTGCGCATGGCCCAGGGCTATCTGAATCGCGACAAGTCCCGGACCATCCGGGTGCGTGTGGCGGGTGAAGAAGCCTTTTTGACGATCAAGGGCTTGTCGCAAGGCGCCACGCGAGCGGAGTTCGAGTACGCGATCCCGGTGGCCGATGCCCAGGCGTTGCTGGCACTGTGCGATGGCCCGGTCATCGACAAGCTGCGCCATGTCATCGTCCACGAAGGGAACACCTGGGAGGTGGACGAGTTCCTCGGCGCCAACGCCGGTCTGGTGGTGGCCGAGATCGAATTGCAGTCCGAGGATCAGGCCTTTGTGCGGCCCGATTGGCTGGGCCAAGAGGTCACCGGCGATCCCCGGTATTTCAACTCCAGCCTGGTCACCCAGCCTTTCAACACATGGCCTTCGGGTGAGGCCGATGACGCATGACACCGCAGGGTGTAGATCGACAAGCCGCCGCTTGATTGACCACTGCCTGAGCCGCTGATCTCGCGCGGCATTCAAGCCCGTGCGGTGAATCGGCCGAGGCCCTCGGCCTGATCGATCGGCGGCCCCGCACAGATTTTTCGATCCGTTGTCGTCCGTGGGGCGAGCGGCTGCGTTATTCAAGGGCGCGGGCGGTGCAACGCGCGATCACGGACAAAACCGAGAGGAGCGTTCAATGAATGCCATATGGAAATTGCTGTTGGCCCTCGTGGCCGCGACCGGCGTGGGGCAGGTGTCGGCACAAGTCACCTTTTACGAACACAACGATTTCGAAGGCCGCTCATTCACCGCGCAAGGGCCGGTCGACAACTTCAAGCGGCTCGGGTTCAACGATCTGGCCTCGTCGGTGGTCGTCACAGGGCGTCCTTGGGAGGTGTGCCAGGACGTCGGCTTTCGGGGCCGCTGTGTCGTGCTCAGGCCGGGGGCTTATCACTCGCTGGGCGACATGAACATGAATGACTTCCTCTCGTCGGCCCGCCCGCTCGGCCGAGGCGAGGCGCGTCATGATGAGGACCGCTATGCACCGCAGCCGATGCGCGGGCAGGTCACGTTCTATGAACACAATGACTTCCAGGGCCGAGCCTTCAATGCAGAAGACAAGGTGTCGGACTTCCGCCGCTATGGCTTCAACGATCGCGCTTCGTCGGTGGTGGTGTTGGGCGATCGCTGGGAGGCTTGCGAGAACATCAACTTCAGCGGCCGCTGCGTGATCTTGCGCCCCGGTCGTTACCCCAGCCTGGGCTCGATGGGCTTGAACGACCGCGTGTCTTCGGTGCGCGTGGTGCGCGCCGATGCGAGGTTCGATGACCACCGCTATGCGCCGCCTCCGGCACCGGTGTATGACTGGCGCCGGCGGCCACAGGAGCGCCTGTTTGACGTTCCGGTGCGTGATGTGCACGCCGTGTTCGCCGCGCCTCAGCAGCGTTGCTGGATCGAGCGCGAGCAGGTTTCGCAAGCACAACGCCGTGGCCCCAACATGGGCGGTGCGGTGGTCGGCGGGGTGATCGGTGCGATCCTGGGCCATCAGATCGGTGACGGCAGCAACCGCGATGTGGCGACGGTCGGCGGAGCAGTGGTTGGAGCGGCTGTTGGTGCGAACGTAGGTCGCAATGCCACGGTGACATCCACCCGCGATGTGCAGCGCTGCGCCAACGTGCCGTCGCAAGAGCCACCGGAGTATTGGGATGTCAGCTATGAATTCCGCGGCGTCGAACACCATGTGCAAACCACCTCGCCGCCCGGGCCGACCCTGACGGTGAACGAAAGAGGCGAGCCGCGCCTGTAACGCGCTGGTCGACGCAGTGGCGTCTGCAGCCCGGAGCTGCGGATCCTCGGTTGTGAAGCGCTACTTCTGAGCGACGACATGCCCCCGTGCCGCGATGGCCGGGGGCTTTTTTTTGGAGCGGTGGCGAGGTACTGGTGTGTTGGCTTGCCTGAAATGTGTGACATCGGTCACCCGTCAGGGGGATGGTGAGACAGCGCCAACTTCTCAACAATCACTCCATCGCAAACAGGAGCAAGAAATGATCAACAGCGCACCCATCAGCCCCAGCAAATTTGAAGCCCTCAGCCGCCTGCTCAGCGCATGGGGCCATGACGCGCGTGACTTCGTCGTTGAAACCGATCAAACCTCTGAGCTCGCTGAGCTGTTTGAGTTGACCGGCGGCATCCTGAAGGTGCGCCGTTGCTCCACCGGTGAAGAGCGCCTCTACGCTGCGGGTGTCGACTCGGCCTGGTTCTGTACCTTGCTGATGGACTTGGCCCGTGGCCGCCTGCCCGAACCATCGCGTTCGGCCCGGCCGCAATTGCGCGCTCCCCGTTCGTTGACACACTAAAGAACGGAAGGGTCTCAGCGCAGTTGCCTCACCGCGAGGCACGGCGTAGATCAGTGCTGCTTCCGAGTCCGCACACTGAACCTTTGATGCCATGGCGAGTCGAGCCCTTCGGGTGCTCCTGCCGGCATCAAGACATACCAAGCTCTGGGCCGCAACGGCTGCACCGAAGCAGTCGCCATCGGCCAAAACCTGGTTTCGCATACCTCGTTTCACTACCTGGGTTCGCTTCGTTGAAGATTCGCGCTGGCAATTTGTCCTGAAGCGCAATGTCCGGCAAGGCCGGGGCCGCTTGGCCATCCAGCGCCCCGATGTATCGATGAATGCCGTTCGTCAAATTGATCGCCACCCGCTGCATTCGCAACGCGGTACAAAAGCTTATTGAAGCGCCACTCGCCGCGGCAGCCTCCTTGCCATCGGCATCATGATTTGAACCCTCGAAGATCCAGTTTGATGGATAACCGTGTACCTGTATGCTTTCGACCCCCGCATGTACACCTTGCCCGCCTTGGATGCAGCTTGCGCAGATGCAACAAAAGATGTTGCTCGCACTGACACAGAAAATCATCCGCCCGAACCGCTGCTTGGGTTGATTCATGGGCTGAATTGCACAGGAAGCCGATGGCGGAGGCCGACCCAAGCCATCACGCAAGAACAAAGGGTTTTCGAGGGTGCCGTGTGCTGATCTGGTTAGACGACGAGGGAACGCATCGTTACCAATCCTTCCATGCGATCAGAACGGTGCCGCCCACAATTTCTGGCCCGCCGACGATCAAGACGATGACGAGGGCGATGGATAACAAAAGGACAAGCTATGAATACTGGCATCAAGACTTGGGTATCGGCGCTGTGGGGGGCGTTCATTGCGGCGTCCGCAGTCATGGCATTGCCGGCTCATGCAGCCGATGGCGCCGTCTGCCTGTATGAGCACGCGGACTATCTAGGCACGCAGCTTTGCGCTGACGCTGACAACAACTGGGTCGGCGGCTCGTGGAACGACAAGGCGTCTTCCGTCAAGGTACGCGCAGGCTACAAGGTCGAACTTTTCGAGAATTCGAACTATGGCGGCCGTTCGATCACGCTGACCAGCAACAGCACAAACCTGGTGCCCTTGAATTTCAATGACGCTGCATCGTCATTCCGCGTCTCGCAAACCACCACTTCGACCAAAAGCGCCAAGCGCGGCATCGCCTACGACTTGCAAGGCTCGGCCGACCTGCAGGCCCTCGCTCCTGGTGTGAGCTGGTGGTACAACTGGGGTCTGAAGCCGGGCGCCGGTGTGCCGTCCGATTACCGTTCTCGCTACACCGCCGACTTCATTCCGATGCTGTGGAATGGCGACTTCAACGCCTCTGAAGTGGAGTCTTATCTCCGCGCCAATCCGGGCATCAAGTACCTCCTCGTGATGAATGAGCCGAACCTGACCGAGCAGTCCAACTTGTCGCCGCAACGTGCCGCGCAGATCTGGCCCAACTATGAAAGGGTCGCTGCGAACACCGGCGTGCAGATCGTGGGTCCAGCCATCACCTGGGGCACGATGAGCGGTTATGCCGATCCGATTGCCTGGCTGGATGCGTTCTATGCGGCTTATCGCTCAGCGAACGGCAACCGCGATCCGCGCATCGATTACCTCGGCTTTCACTGGTACGACTACGGCCTGAAAGAGCAACTCGACCGCCTCGGCAAGTTTAAGAAGCCGTTCTGGGTCACCGAGTTCGCCAACTGGCACAACGGCGATGGCAGCGCTCAGATCGATAGCGTCGCGAAGCAGAAGGCGCAGATGAAGGAAATGGTTGCGCTGTGCGAAAGCCGCAGCGATGTGTTTCGCTATGCATGGTTCACCGGCCGCTGGAACAACGACACGCATTACAGCAGCCTGCTCAGTGGCAATGGCCAGCTGACCGAACTCGGGTCTTACTACCTGTCTCTGCCTCACTGAGCTGCCGGCTGAGCGGTGTCGCGTGCAATGCGCGACTTCGCTAAAGCGGATGGAGTTAAGCCGCCGATGGATGGTCCTGATCAGCAGGACATCACGAGACAGGCTTGCGCCTTTGTCGCAGGTCTTCTGCCGGTGACAGCGGCGTCCTACATCAACTCATGCCGTTTGCTCACTCGCCCAGCCGAAGGGCTGAAGCAAACTCATGTGGGCTGGTGCTTGCCAGCCGACGATGAAGGGCTGTCATGAAGACTTGGGCGTGCGGGCGATGCGGCCATCGCATTTTTTTCGAGAACGTGAGCTGCGGATCATGCGGTGCAGCACTGGGCTTTGTGCCGTCCGAAAATGTGTTCGCGTCATTCGACATCGATGACAGTGGCACCTGGCAACGTGTCGGGCCCGCAGGGCCGGCCCAACGCCCCTGCGCCAACTACAACCAGGAGCAGGTTTGCAATTGGATGGTGTCGGCCGATGATCCGTCGCCCTTGTGTTTGTCGTGCAAGACCACACACATCATTCCGGCGCTGGGCCAGGCAGAAAATCGCACCCGCTGGCTGCTGCTTGAGCAGGCCAAGCGCCGGCTGGTCTACAGCCTGGCGTCCTTGAAGCTGCCGTCACCGAGCAAGACCGAAGATCCCGAGCATGGCCTGTCATTCCAATTCCTGGAAGAGCTGACCCCCAAGGAAAAAGTTTTGACGGGGCACGATGAAGGCGTGATCACGCTCAATATTGCCGAGGCCGACGATGCCCGGCGCGAGCAGATGCGCGCTCATCTCCATGAACCTTACCGAACGCTGCTCGGTCACTTTCGCCACGAGATCGGCCATTACTACTGGGACCGGTTGATTCTGGATTCACTGTGGATCGATGAGTACCGTCGCCTGTTCGGTGACGAACGAGCCGACTATGCAGAGGCCTTGAAAAAGCACTACGCCACACCGTTGCTGGATTGGCAGGATCGTTTCATCAGTTCCTATGCGAGTTCGCATCCTTGGGAAGATTGGGCGGAAAGCTGGGCCCACTACATGCACATGCAAGACGGTCTGGAAACGGCTTCGAGCTGGGGCTTGCGGCTGAGCCATGCAATGCCGGGAGCTTCGGCCGTGGAACCGCGGCCGCTGGATGCAATCGCCGGATCGTTGGGCGGCCAATTGATTGAGCAGTGGCTGCCGGTCTCTCAATTCATCAATGCGATGGACCGCAGCCTGGGCTCGCGTGACAGCTATCCCTTCGTGTTGCCGACACCGGTGATCGAGAAGCTGGAGTTCATCCACAAGGTGGTCAGCGCGGCAGGCCGGCGCGAAGTGCCGATGCGGTTCACACCGCTGACGGTACAGGCCGCACCCGCATCGACCATGCCGGCAACGACGCCGGTCGCTTCATCTGAAGCCTCAGCGCCTCCTCCGGTCTTGTCGGCGCCCGTGTCTGCGCCTTTGTCTGCGCCCGTTTCTAACGAAGCGGCGATGAGCCCCTGAGCTTGTCAATGCAAGCCTGCAACAGCACCTGCGAACAGGGGAGATAGACCGCCCGAGCCCATCGTGGCACAGCACTCAACCGTCACGATCTGGTCACCATCGACATCGAAGATCTGCGGTCCATCATCGATCGAGCGCTTGCCATGAAGAGGTCTTCACTTTGCCGTGCCGTGCTGGGCACGGCTTCCCTGTCGATTGTCACGGCCTGCGGCAGTGGCGACAGCTCGGCGCCGCCACCGGCTGCGCCACCCGCCGCCTTCTCGCCAGCGGTCGCCTTGATGACCGATGTGCATTTCGAAGACGTGTATGGCGATTTCAAGAGCGGCGCTTTCAGTGGCATTCCGATGCCCGGCGGCAAGAACGCGACGATCCGCACGATGTATGCGCAGCTGACGTCGACGCGGCTCTTCAACGAAAACTACTTCGCATTCCGCGCGGCACTCGACGATGCCCATGCGCGCGGCATCAAGTTCGTCGCGCTGCCGGGCGACTACACCGACGATGCGCAGCCGGTCAACATCGATGGCATCGCCAACATCCTGCGTGAGTACCAGGCCAAGGGGATGCGATTCTTCATCGCGCCGGGCAACCATGACCCGAACGAACCTTATGACGATGATGAAGCCGGAAAAAACGACTTTCTGACCCGCGAAGGCCGTGAGCAAAAGGTGTTTGCCACGGGCAACGCCGCGTGCAAGGCCGCCGACCCCACGGTCGTCTGCACCGATCAGCTGAAGGAGCTGGGCTACGAGAACATCATCGCGCGGCTCGGCGAGTTCGGCTACATGCCGAGCAAGGACGACCTGTATTGGGAGACGCCTTTCGCTGGCGCCGCCGCCGGTGGCTACACACTAGCCCAAGCGCAGCAGCAGGCCGATCTGGCGAACCGGCAGTTCGAGATTTGTGCCGAAGGCGAGGGTGGCGTCTACCGCGCGGCGGGTGAGTTGGCGCTCGGGCGGCCTTACACCAAATGCGCTTCGGTCACCGATGCGAGCTATCTGGTCGAACCCTCGCCAGGCTTGTGGCTGCTGTCGATCGATGCCAACGTGTACATCCCGAATGCCAAGTTCGATGCGGCGAACCCGAAGAGCTTCAAAGGCTATGACGGTGCGGGCAACGCTGGCTGGAACAAGGTGCTGACCCACAAGAAGCACCTGATCGCCTGGATTCAATCGGTGACGCAGCGCGCCAAGGCGCAGGGCAAGCAGCTGATCGCGTTCTCGCACTACCCGACGATGGATTTCTATGCGAACCAGACCTCGGCGATGAAGGCGGTCTTCAAGCCCGGCGCGTTCCAGACCGCCCGCGTGCCGGAGGCCGCCACCACCGCGGCGATTGCGGCCACCGGCTTGCAGCTGCACATTGGCGGCCACATGCACTTCAACGGCAGCAACGACTACCGCGACGAGCAGGGGCGCTACCTGGCCAATCTGCAGTCGCCCTCGCTGGCCGTGTATGGCGCGGCGTACAAGATCGTGCGCTACCAGGCGGCGGACAGCGTCGATGTGCAGACGGTCGCGTTGAACGACGTGCCGCGCTTCAAGGAAATGTTTGCAAACTACGAGACCGAATACAGCTACCTTCAAGCCAGCACGCAGCCTGCGGACATCGCCAAGCGCTGGAACCACGCGGTGCTGGAAACCTCGAACTACGCAGACTTCACCCGCTTCTATTTCGGCGAGCTGTCGCGCCTGCGCTTCATGGACGAGTACTGGCCTTGCGAGATGAAGCAGGCGGCAACGAGCTTGAACCTGGCGCAGATGCTGACGCTGTCGCAGCTGCAAACGGCCGTCACCTTCGCGCAGTTGAAAGAGTCTCCCGACGTGTTGCCGCTCACGGCCGCCTGCATGGCCGCAGGCGGTGCATCGGCCTCCGCACCGGCCGCGCCAGGCCAACTGGCGGCCGATTGGGCGGTGGCGACCGGGCGGGCCCGCCAACTGGCCACCGCTGCCGGTCTTGATTTCGATGCGCTGGCCGGCGTCAGTGCCTATGATTTCTACGGTGACTTCCATCGCACCGTGTATGCCGGTGAGCTGGCCTTGCGCGGCATGGGCGAGCTGAGGGTGCGGCAATACAAGCTGCTGATGTCGGCCTTCCCGGCCGAGCCGGCGCCGCTGCTGCGCGTGGGTGACCAGCCGTCGGACCAGAACCCGGTCCAGGTGCCGTTCCAGTCGCAGTTCAAGCAGGTGTTTGCGATCTTCAAAGGCCTGGGGTCGGCTCA
>CAHJWV010000212.1 GCA_903643055.1 Burkholderiales bacterium
CAGTTCCGACATTGCCGAGGGTCGGTTGATGAATGGCACATGGCTGAAGCTGGTGGATCTCGAAGCCAGGTACGGCTGCACACGTGCGGCGGCGCGCCGCGCGCTGGAGCGGCTGACCGTCAAAGGCATCCTCCAGCGCATCCCCGACCGCGGTTATTACGTCGCGGTGGTGGACGAGAGACGCCACCGCGAGCTCATGGCCGTTCGCGTCGTTCTCGAATCAGCGACGGTGCCCGGCATCGTCGCTGCGGCGACAACCGCAGACATCGCCGATCTGCGCGCCCTGGCGGCGCGTTTTGAAAGCTGCATCCGGGATGGCGATGCCGCCCGGAAGTTCATCGCGAACCGCGACTTCCACGTACGGCTGACGCAGCTGTGTCCGAACCAGGAACTCGCGCGTCTGGCCCTCGAGGTGCGGGGCAATATCCCCACGACGCCCGTGATCCAGTGGTGGACGCAGGCGCGAATCGAGAAATCGGCCAGGGAGCACTTCCAGATGATTGATGCGCTGGAAGCCGGGGACCAGGCGGCACTGTCGCGGTTGATCGAACTACACATTCTCCAGCCGGAAGAACAACGCGTCTGAGACAGAAGTGCGTTCGATCAGGTAAGTCCGTCGGGGCTGGTTTGGACAGCCGCAACAATGGTATTCCGCAAGATCCCGACGCCATCGATCTCGACTTCGACCACATCGCCCGCTGCCATGAACACCGGCGGCTTGTGACCGACGCCGACGCCGGCAGGCGTGCCGGTCAGCAGCACGTCGCCCGCGCGGAACCGGTACCACCGCGAAAGGTATGAAATGGTCTCGCCGAGCTCGAAGATGAGATCGGAGACCTTCGCCGACTGCATGACCTTGCCGTTCAACCGGGTGGTGATGCCAAGCTCCTTGACGTCCGGAACTTCGTCGGCCGTCAAAAGGACCGGTCCCAGGGGGGTGAAGCCGGGAAACTGCTTGCCCATGATGTTGACCTCCCAGGAGAGGCGCGCATCCCACGGCGCCTTGGCCTCCCAGACCTCACGCACCCAGTCGCGGGCGGAAATGTCGTTGGCGGCCATGTAGCCGGCCACGCAGTCCATCGCTTCGCCGGGTGCCACGCAATGACAGGCCCGACCGAAGACGACCGCCAACTCGCCTTCGTAGTCGATCTGCTGCGCGGCATTCCGGGGCGCCGTCACCGTTGCACCGGGGCCCGTGATCGAGCCGGGGCTCTTCATGAACGCCGTCGGGTGCGGCGGCGTCGGCGTGCCGGCCATCTCCGCCAGATGCGAGCGGTACGCCAGACCGGCAGCGACCATCAGCGAGGGAGCGGGCAGCGGGGCGAGAAGCCGGGTGTCCGGCGGCGTCAGGGCGCCGGTCGCCCGCAAGCGCTCGAGCGCTTCTGCCGATGCGCCCTCGACCCTGCTGACGATGCGGCGCAGGATGTCCAGGCCCTCGGCACCCGCCTCGAGGATTTCTTGCAGGGACGCTGGCAGCCACGCCTCCACCGTGTTCGGCAAGGCGGCCTTGCCGAGATGCAGGATCTCGCCGCTGCGCAGCATGGCGCCCGGCATGCCGGTGGACACACTGTCGATGGTCACGAGCTTCATCGCAACTTTTCCTGGAATGAGATTGAAAACTTCATGGCGGCGCGTCTCTCACGCCGGGCTGGCTTCACCGAAGACGTCGACGATGATCTCGAAAATTGCGGGATGCCCCTTGACCCCCGGAACGTCGTACTCCGTCGGCTTGTACTGGTCATGGTTGCCGCGCCACGCCTCGGCACTCTCCCACTTGGCATAGTTGATGAACTTGAACGTGCCATTGCCCACGCCGGTATTGCGATGCAGGTGCGTTTCGATGAAGCCCGGCTGCTTCTTGAAGTGCTCCGTGGTCTTCTTCCAGTGGCGAAGAAATTCGTCTTCAGCCCCGTCGGGGACGATGAAGGTGTTGATCAAGATAACGGCCATTTCTTTCTCCTGGTGAGCGGTGGAATTGCTGGGTGGAGGCTCAGGAGTCCGCGGAGAAGTTCAGCGACTTCACGATGGGCCCCCAACGCCGCGTGTCCGCGTCCAGCCGCTCCGCGAGCTCGGCCGGGGAAGACCATCTGGGATCGACGCCCTTGACGTCCATCGCGCGCGCAAAGGCCGGGTCCGCCAGGCCCTTCTTGAGCGCGGCGCTCAGGCGCTGGACGTGGCTGGCCGGCGTGCCGGCAGGCAAGAACACGCCGAACCAGTCGTTCACCACGATGTCCTTGAAGCCCTGTTCCACGAATGTGGGCACCTGCGGGGTGAAGCGGCTGCGCGCCACGCCGGTGGTCGCAAGCAGGCGCGTCTTGCCATCGAGGAACGGCAGGAAGTCGCCCACGGTCGAGCAGGCGGCGGCAATCTGGCCGCCCAGCATGTCGTTGATGGCTGGTGTGGGGCCACGGTACGGTATATGCGCGAACTCGACTCCCGCCGACCGTGCTGCCATGCTGCCGATGAAGTGCGGCGTGGAGCCCGCCGCGGGGGAGCCGAAACTCG
>CAHJWV010000213.1 GCA_903643055.1 Burkholderiales bacterium
GTGCTGGGCTTGCTGTTGATACAGCATTGGCACAGCAGCAGTCAAATTGAGGCCGCCGCTGAAATCGACGCCTCGCTGCTCGCCGATGACCTGCCGCCCGCGGCTTACAGCGATCCCGGCTTCGTCGAATTTTTGAAGGTCCCGCGAGACTGATGGGCTGCTGAAGCTGACAACACCGTGCCGCAACGCTCCTTGCTCTCTTCATCTATCCGATTCATCAGCCCTGCGCTGGTGAAAGCAGCACTGCTGGCCGCGATGTTGAGCGTCGGCCTGCTGGGCTTGGTGCGGCCGAGCCATGCCCAACCCGGCTCCGCTTTGACATCGCCCGAAGGCGTGGCGTGGTCCACGCTGACACCCGCACAGAAAAATGCGTTGCGGCCGTTGGAGCACGACTGGAACAGCATCGACGCTTCGCGCAAGGCGAAATGGCTTGAAATCGCTGGGCGTTTTCCAAAGATGCCGCCCGCCGAGCAGGCGCGCATTCAGGACCGCATGAACGCCTGGACGCGCATGTCGCCGCACGAGCGTGGCGAAGCACGTCTCAACTACAAAGAAGCTCAACAGGTCTCGCCGCAAGAGCGCGCGCAGCGCTGGGAGCAATACAACGCGTTGCCGGCTGACAAGCGCCGTCAGTTGGCCGATCGCGCCGCCCCGGCCCGGCGCAAAGAACCGCCAGCTAACTCTGTCAATGGGGCCGCGCAGACGAAGTCCAGCATCGTTCCGAACACCTCCTATGCCGCTCGGCCACGAGCGATCGCCCCGACGATGGCGCAGGCGCAGCCCGGTGCCAGCACCAACCTGATCACCAAGCGCCCGACCCCGCCGGCGCACCAGCAACCCGGCTTGCCGAAGATCGCTGCGACACCCGGCTTCGTCGATCAGGCCACGCTGCTGCCCAAGCGGGGCCCGCAAGGCGCGGGTGCACGCGCCGCGACGGCCGCCGCCCCCACTCCAGCACCGCCACCTGCGCCACCCTCGCGCCCATGAGCGCTGCTGTGCAAGGCGACATGCCGGCCGATGTGCCGTTGCAGGCACCGAGCCTGCGCAGGCGCATGGCCTGTTTTGTCTATGAGGCGATGGTGCTGTTCGGCATCGGCCTGTTGCCAGGCGCCATCGGCGCAGCCTTTGTTGCCATCTCCGGGCAGCAACATCCGCTTCAAAGCGAAACCGCCTTGCGCAGCATCGCTTTCGTGATCTACGGGCTGTACTTCAGTTGGTATTGGTCCAAGGGCGGGCAGACCTTGCCGATGCAGACCTGGCACATCCGCGTTGTGATGGCCGATGGTGCGCCGCTCAGCCAAGGCCGCGCCTTGCTGCGTTATCTCGTGGCCTGCATCTGGGTCGCGCCAGCGGCCTTGCTTGCGCATGCGGCCCACTTGACGCGCTGGGAGGCCCTGGGCGCCGTGGGCGTCGGAATCGTCGGCTATGCCTTGCTGGCCTTGCTGCATCCGCAGCACCAGTTCTGGCACGACGCCTGGATCGGCACTCGCCTGATTCATTCAGCGCCCCAGCCCAAAGGCACCTGAATTCAGCGGGCACAATCGCGCCCCATGACCAATGAATTCAAAGGGCGCACCGGCTTGGGCCGCTTGATCCGCGCCACCGGCTACTCATTCGAAGGCCTGGCGGCGGCTTACCGCGGCGAGAGCGCATTCCGCTCGGAAGTCTGGTTGGCCGTCGTGATGCTTCCGCTGTCGTTCTGGCTCGGCGGCAACTGGATCGAAGTCACCCTGCTTGCAGGCTCCGTGATGCTGGTGATGATCGTCGAGCTGCTGAACTCCGGCATCGAGGCCGTGGTTGACCGCGTGTCGTTCGAATTGCACCCGCTTTCCAAGCGCGCAAAAGACATCGCCAGCGCCGCCGTGTTCATGTCGCTCGTACTGTGCAGCGGAATCTGGCTGACAGCACTCTGGCAGCGCTTGGCCGCCTGATCAGCGCTTCAAACCTGCCGCCGTGCGTGTATTGCGGATCGCGCTTCGGCGCCGATCCGGTTGATCGCGACGCTGCCAAATCGGTGGGCCTCTAACAACTTTCTGCAAGTCTGATCGCAGCGCCGAAGGCAGCTTGACAGCGCGCTTCGGCGGGCAACCAAGCCTGGAATGCTGCATTACACCGAAGCCCCACCCGCAGCGCGGGCTCAGCTCCGCATGAGCAGTGAATTTTAGGCAGCGACACGCGCCGAACTGGCTCCAATTGAAGAGAAGCTGCACGGCTGATTCCAAGGGAATCGCCGCCAGGGGCAGCTCCACTAGCTCACCTGATGAGTCACTGAAGGCAGACTCGTCACGAAGGCATTGACAAAGGTGGGCTACCCATCGTCAGATTGAAATCATCCGCCCTTTACCCATAGGATGCATCCATGTCTTGGTTCGATCTCAAACAAGTGACAACGGCTGTCGGTTTTCCCGAAGGCTATCTCTGCGAATTGCTCCATACAACTGAAACAGAAGCACTCATTCAGAAGTTGAGTGTTTGGTTTCCTGAGATTGCGGTGGGGGTTGCAAGCAGCTACCTGCGTCCCGCCTTTTACGCGGACCAAGTGCACTTCGATGGCGACGCTTCGGCGCAAAAAGACATCGTCGTCTTTGTCATCAAACACAACGGTGAGCTGGTGGGCATGGCGTCTTTCCAGAGAGAGCCCAACGGAAAGGTTTTATATGGACGCGTGGGGGCCTTGGCTGCGGCACACCGACGGACTGGCCTGGCCTCCGCCATCGTTCGGCTGCAAGAAGGCGTCGCACGTGCTGCGGGTATGGACGCTACCTTCGTCTTGGCAACGCTCTCAAATCCTCACATTCAGCTCGGTTACGAAAGGATAGGGTGGGCTTTGGTAGGAATCGCTCCTGGCTATGACCGCGAAGTGGATAAGAACGGTGAGGTGAAGCGGGTTTATGAAGGCATCTATGCCAAGGCCTTGGTATCGGAAGATCAGTTCGCGTTGCCCCTTGCCGAGAATCTGTCTCCGAAGACGCGTGCGCTGTTTGATCTGCTCTTCCCCGGAAAAATCGTCACGGCCCCTTAGCTACCGAATTCCCGCCGAAGCAGGCCAGCCACTTCGCAGCACACACCGACTCCGGAAAGATCGGCGTCTCCAGCAAAAAGGCGGCCGCAAAAATGCCCGCACGGAGCGGGCCTGTGGAAACGTTCGGTGGTCCGGGCCGGCGAGCTCGGCCCCTCGCTGCCGATGAGCTCAGACAGCGGCTTCGTCGGTCTCTCCGGTGCGGATGCGCACCACTTGCTCGACCGGCGTCACGAAGATCTTGCCGTCACCGATCTTGCCGGTCTTGGCAGCCTTGATCACGGCCTCGATGCAACGCTCGACATCGCCATCTTTGACGACGACTTCGACCTTCACCTTCGGCAGAAAGTCGACCACGTATTCAGCGCCGCGGTACAGCTCGGTGTGGCCCTTCTGGCGGCCGAAGCCCTTGACCTCGGTGACGGTCAGCCCCGTCACGCCGACCTCTGCGAGCGCCTCTCTCACTTCTTCCAGCTTGAAAGGCTTCACGATGGCGGTGATCTGTTTCATTCGAGTCTCCAGGCAGGGGGGTGAAGCGGTAGTTTAAGCCCGGAACTTCGAGGTGATGGGATAGCGCCAATCGCGTCCGAAACCTCTGTGCGTGATGCGAATGCCGATGGGCGCCTGCCGCCGCTTGTATTCGTTGATCTTGATCAATCGCGTCACCCGCTCGACATCAGCCGGCGCGAAACCGGCCGCGATCAGCTCATCGATGGACTGGTCGTCTTCCATGTAGCGCTGCAGGATCGCATCCAGCACCTCATACGGCGGCAGGCTGTCCTGGTCGGTCTGGTCGGGGCGCAGCTCGGCCGAAGGCGGGCGCGTGATGATGCGTTGTGGAATCACCTCGGCGCCTTGCGCATTGCGCCAGTTCGCCAGCCGATAGACCAGCGTCTTGGCGACATCCTTGATCACCGCAAAGCCGCCGGCCATGTCGCCATACAGCGTGCAATAGCCAGTCGCCATCTCGCTCTTGTTGCCGGTGGTCAGCACGATCGAGCCGAACTTGTTCGACAGCGCCATCAGCAAGGTGCCGCGAATGCGCGCCTGGATGTTCTCTTCGGTCGCGTCTTCCTTCAGGCCGGCGAACTCGCTCGACAGGCTGCGCTTGAAGGCCTCGAACTCCGGCACGATCGAGATCTCGTCGTAGCGCACGCCCAGGCGGTTCGCCATGTCGCGCGCGTCGATCCATGAAATGTCGGCGGTGTACGGCGACGGCATCATCACCGCGCGCACGCGATCAGCCCCCAACGCATCGACCGCCACCGCCAGCACCAGCGCCGAGTCGATGCCACCGCTCAAGCCGAGCAGCACGCTCGGAAAGCCGTTCTTGCCGATGTAGTCGCGAACGCCGGTGACCAGCGCAGCCCAGGCCTGCGCCTCGATGCTGGGCACCGGTGCAATGTCGCCTTGCACACCGTCACGGCTGACATCGACCAGCAGCAAGGCCTCTTCGAAGAAAGGTGCGCGCGCCGCAAGCAAGCCTTGCGCATCGACCGCAAACGAGGCGCCATCGAACACGACTTCATCTTGACCGCCCACCAGGTGCGAATACAAGACCGGCAAACCGACATCGCGCGCGCGTTCGCCCATTCGTGCTTCCCGCTCATCGACCTTGCCCAGATGAAAGGGCGATGCGTTGATCACGCACAGCACCTCGGCACCGGCGGCCTTGGCCAGTCGCGCCGGCTCATCGAACCAGGCGTCTTCGCAGATCGCCAGGCCGAACTTCACGCCGTCGACATCGAACACCACCGCGCCCTGCCCCAGCTCACGGCCCGACGCGAAATAACGCCGCTCATCGAAGACTTGATAGTTCGGCAGCTCGCGCTTGCAGTAGGTCGCGGTCACACGCCCCCCTGCGAGCACCGAGGCCGCATTGCCGCGCTGCTGCACCGCATGCGACTTCGACCTAACATCGCCCCGCTCACCCCATTGATGCGGATGCCCCACCACCACATGCAGCCCCGGCAGATCGGCAAGCGCCTGCGCGCAATCGGCCAAGGCCTGCGCGCAGGCTTGCATGAAGGCCGGGCGCAGCAGCAAGTCTTCGGGCGGATAGCCGCACAAGCCGAGCTCGGGCGTGAGCACCAGACGCGCACCTTGCTGATAAGCATGGCGCGCGTTTTCGACGATCTGGCGCGTGTTGCCGGCCAGGTCGCCCACCGTCGCGTTGATCTGCGCCAATGCGACTTTGACCCTTGGATTTGATGACATATGCATGAAGAAAATGACACCCAAGATTATGTCATTCGGGTCCTGGATCACCCCGGTGAGATCGATGCAATCGCCTGGAATGCTTTGCTCGATGCGCAAGCCAGCGCCACGCCTTTCATGCGCCATGAATACCTGCTGGCGATGCATCAGTCGGCCAGCGCGATCGACAGCACCGGCTGGACGCCGCAGTACCTGGCGATCCATCAACGGGGCACGCTGATCGCTGCCTGCCCGCTTTACCTCAAGCAGCACTCTTACGGCGAATACGTGTTCGACTGGGCCTGGGCCGATGCGTACCAGCGTCATGGCCTGCCGTATTACCCGAAGCTGCTCAGCGCCGTGCCGTTCACGCCGGTGCCCGGCCCACGGCTTTTGGCGCGCGATGGCTCGGCGCGCATTGCGCTGCTGGAGGCCATGACACAGTACGCCCGACAAGCGAAGCTGTCGTCGGCCCATGTGCTGTTTCTCGATGAGCAAGACCAAGAGGCGGCCCGCGCCGCCGGCTGGATGATGCGCAGCACGGTGCAGTTCCATTGGGAGAACCGGGCGCCGCAAGCCTACGCCGACTTCGCCGACTTTCTCGCGAGCCTGCATCGCGACAAGCGCAAGAAAATCCAGCAGGAGCGGCGCCGCGTCAACGATGCGGCGGTCAGCTTCACGTCCCACCACGGCCCGGCGATCACCGAAGTTGAGTGGGATTTCTTTTATCGCTGCTACACGCTGACCTATCGCGCGCACCACTCCACGCCTTATCTCAGCCGCGACTTCTTTCATCGCATGGCCGCGACGATGCCGGAGAACTGGCTGCTCTTCATCGCCTGGAAAGACGGCCAGCGCATCGCCGCCTCGCTGATCGGCATCGACCCGCAACGCGGCCACGCCTTCGGCCGCTATTGGGGCGCGGTCGAGCCGATCTCGTGCCTGCACTTCGAAGCTTGCTATTACCAGCCACTGGCCTGGTGCATTGCGCAAGGCTACCGCCGCTTCGAGGGCGGCGCGCAAGGCGAGCACAAGATGGCGCGTGGGCTGATGCCGGTGCAGACCTGGTCGGCGCACTGGCTGGCCCACCCGCAATTTGCGCAGGCCGTGGCTGACTTTCTGCAGCGCGAAGGCGCCGGCATCGCGCATTACATCGACGAGTTGAACGAGCGCGACCCGTTCAAGCATGCCGAAGCCGCAAGCTGATTCGCCGGTTGCCCCGCCACGACGATGGCGTTAGAGCCCCACACAGCAGCCATGAAAAATGGCGAGAAGGGCGAGGTTGATCCGCCCATCTCGCCATCGTCATTCCCGACTCAGCGCCCGCAGATGCAGGCTGGCTTCACAGCCGCCTGCAATGGCCTTGAATGGGCCTTGCTCAGGGCTTGAAGTCGCCAGCGACCGCGCTGATGAAGTCGCCCGGTTTCACGTAAGTACGCAACGCCGCGTTGACCTGCTCGAGCGTCAACTGAGACAAGGCATCATCGACCTTCTGAGAGATCGCATAGCTGCGGTTCAAATCCAGGTTCGAGGCCAAACCATAGGCCAGGCTGGCATCCTGTGCACGCGACAAGCGGCGGTAGCCGAGCAGGCCACGCTTGCCTTCTTCCAGCTCTTGCGCGGTGAAGCCGTCTTTCAATGCCCGCGCAATTTCTTCGGTAAACGCGGCTTCGACCTTGGCCCGGTTCTGCGGCGCAAAGATCGCGCTGGCCTGCCATTCGGAATGCGGCTCGTGGCTGCCCCAGCTCACGCCGCTGCGCACGTCATACGACAGGCCATCGGTTTCGCGGATACGCTTCCACAGCCGCGAGTTGCCACCGCCACCAAGCAGGTAGTTCGCCATCGACAGCGCCGGATAGTCGGCATGGCTGTCGGCCAGCGCGACGCTTTCGCGCACCAGCATCGTCGCGTTCTGCTTGTCGGGCGTGGCGATCTGCAGGCGCTGCGCTTTCACCGCGACGATCGGCACCGGCACGCGGGTATAGGCCTCGGCGCTCTTCCAGCCACCGAACGCGGTTTGCAATGCGGCCCGCACCGCCGCCACATCCATGTCACCGGCCGCGCCGAACTCGGCACGCGACGCGCCATAGAAGCGCTTGTGGAAAGACTTCAGCTGATCGAGCGTCAGCGCGTTGATGTCGGTGACCATCTCTTCGAAGGTGCTGACATAGCGCACATCACCGCGCGGATACGGGTTGCGCAGGCGGCTCAACGTGTTGTCTGCCACCGCCTCGGGCTCTTTGCTCTGTTGCTCAATGCCCGCGAGGATCTGCCGCTTCAGCTCATCCAGCGCGGCAGGCGGCAGCACCGGGTTGCGCAACAGGTCGCCGATCAGCGCGATCGCCTGCGGGAGGTATTCGCGCCGTGACGACAGGCTCACCGTGACGTTGCCCGGGCCGCTGTTGATGCGCATCTCGGTCTTCAGTTCGTCCAGGCGATCCTGGATCTGCTGGCGTGTCAGCGTGGTCGTGCCTTTGTCGAGCATGGCCGCCAAGACATCGCCCGCTTCGCCCTGCCCGGCCAGCGTCTTCTCGTCGCCATAACGCAAGGTCAGCACGGCGCGCACCGCATTGCCGCGCGCACCTTTCGGCAGCAGCGCCACCTTCAGGCCGTCGATCTCGCTGCGCTGGGTCAGCTTGTCGATGTTGGCCGGCGAGGCATCGAAGGCATCGACCGACGCAGCCGCCGCCTGCGGTTTAAAGCTCTTCAATTCGGCCACCACATCGGCCCTCGCCGGCGCCGGTGAACGCAGCGGCTTGTCGGTCGGCAGATAAGTACCGAGCGTGCGGTTCGATTCGATCAGGCGCTGCTCGGCCACGCGCTGCACGTCGGCCAAGCTCAGGTCGCGCACGCGGTCGCGGATCAGGAAGAACAAACGCCAGTCGCCTTGCGCGACCGATTCACTCAGCGCCACGCCCACCGATTCCGGGTTCGTGAAAGCCTGCTCCCAGCCCTTGGCCCATTGCGCCTTGGCACGCTTCAGCTCTTCGTCAGTGATCGGCTCGCGGGCCACCGATTCGAGCGCGGCCAGCATCTCGGTCGTCGCACGCGCAACGTCTTGGCCCGGCGCCAGTTGTGCGCCGTACAAGGTGAAGCCAGGCTCGGCCAGGCCTTGCGAGAACGAATAGGTCGACGCGGCCAGCTGCTTTTCCGTCAGGCGCTTGTGCAGGCGGCCGGCCGGCGTGTCGCCCATCACCAGGTTGATCGCCTCGATGGCGGCGTAATCAGGGTGCGCGGCGGGCGGCACGTGGTAGCCGGCGTAGAGCAGTGGCACGCCGCCATTGCGGCGCAAGGTCACGCTGCGCTCTCCGTCTTGCACCGGGTCGAGCGTGTATTGAACCGGCAACTTGCGTGTGGGCTTCTTGATCTTGCCGAACGACTCAGCCACCCAGGCCAGCACCTTGGCCTGCTCGAACTTGCCGGCCACGATCAAGGTCGCGTTGTCGGGCTGGTAGTACTGGTGATAGAAGGCCTGCAGGCGCGGGATGTCGACGTTCTCGACATCGGTGCGCGCGCCGATCGTGCTCTTGCCGTAGTTGTGCCACTGGTACATCGTGGCCAGCGTCTTCTCGAACAAGATGCGGTCCGGGCCGTTCTCGCCCATCTCCATCTCGTTGCGCACCACGGTCATCTCGGTGTCGAGATCCTTGCGGGCGATGAAGCTGTTGACCATCGCATCGGCTTGCCACGCGAGGTACCACTTCAGGTTGTCGTCGTTGGTCGAAAATCTGGCGAAGTAATTGGTGCGGTCGAACCAAGTGCTGCCATTGGCGGCCAAGCCGCGCTTGGTGAACTCGGCCCAGACATTGCGGTTTTTCGGCGTGCCCTTGAACAGCAGATGCTCCAGCAAATGCGCCATGCCAGTCTCGCCATAGTTCTCTTGCCGCGAGCCCACGTGATACGTCATGTTGACGGTCGTGGTCGGCTTGGCGTTGTCCGGGATCAGCAGCAGCTGCAGGCCATTGGCCAGCTTGTATTCGGTGATCCCTTCCACCGATTGCACCCGGCTCAAGCCGGCAGGCAGGCTTTGCGCCGGCGCCCGTTCAACCCACAGCGCGCTCGACAGCGCAACAGCAACCCACAAAATTCGATGCAGCATGAATGGACCCAAGTGTGCGGAGGCGGCAGTGTAGAGCCCGCGCCGGCCTGCAAGTTCCGCGGGCACTCGCGAGCGCAGAACAGCTGCGGCTTGTAAAAAAGCAAAGAGCTGGCGCCGAACTGGCGTTTCAGCAGCGCTTCGAGCGCGCATGAAAAAGGGAGCCGAAGCTCCCTCGATGGCTGGCGCAGATCGATGCGCAAGATCGGCTGAATCAGATCAGAAGATCAGAAGAGTCAGATCACCCAAGCGCACGCCCAGCAGGCGCCGGCTTCAAAGCCCGACTCAGGCC
>CAHJWV010000214.1 GCA_903643055.1 Burkholderiales bacterium
CCACGCTGCAGGATGCAGCGGCACGCCGCAGGGCCTGACGCGCCTGCTTGAAGGCCGCATCTGGCAGGCCGCGGTGCCACGCGCCGAGGTCGATGCCGTGCGCGCTGCACATGCGGTGATCTCGACCCGGCTGTCCAGCGGCAAGACACAGATCCATGTGATTGCCACGCAGCCACCCGGCGCCGGCTTCGAGCCGGCCAGGCCGACGCTCGAAGACGCTTATTTCGCGGCCATCGGCGGCCACATCGGCGCGCTGTCGTCTGCGAGCGCGAGCCTTCCCGCATGAGCGCCGGCCCGTTGCTGACACTGGCCGGCTTCGAGTTCCGATCGCGGCTGCGGCTGATCTCGACCTGGGTCTACACCCTCATCTTCTTTGCGCTCGCGATGCTGTGGATGGCGGCGGCCGGCAGCCTGTTCAAGGACGCCAACATCTCGTTCGGCAGCGGCAAGGTGCTGATCAATTCGCCCTATGCGCTGGCGCAGACGCTGACCGTGCTGGGCATGCTCGGCACCTCGGTGATCGCGGCCATCATGGGTCGTGCGGTGCAGCAAGACTTCGAACACCGCAGCCACGCCTTCTTCTTCACCGCGCCGATCAGCAAGCTGCAATACCTGGGCGGGCGTTATCTCGGCGCACTGGCGACCGTGCTGCTGATCCTGGCCGGCATCGGCCTGGGCACGCTTTGCGGCACGCTGCTACCCGGCCTCGATGCCGAGCGCACCGGCAGCAATCACCTGCGGGCATACCTTGCACCCTATGCGACGGTGCTGATCCCGAATGCGGTACTGATCGGCAGCATCTTCTTCAGCCTTGCGGCATTGACACGGCGCATGCTGCCGGTCTACATCGGCAGCGTGCTGGTGCTGCTGGCCTGGATGGTCGGCCAGCAGTTGCTGCGCGATATCGACAACAAGACGCTCGCTTCGCTGCTCGACCCCTTCGGCAGCCGCGCCATGGCGGTGCTCACACAGTACTGGACGGTCGATGAGCGCAACACCCTGCTCGTGCCCTTGAGCGGGCCCCTGCTGTGGAACCGGCTGCTGTGGCTGGGCGTGGCACTGGCCATTAGCGCCGGCTGCGCCTGGCGCTTCTCGTTCGCCGTGTTCGCGGCCGAACGGGTCGGCCAGCCAAAAAAAGCGCGCGCAGCCACCACGGTGACCGCGCCGATCCCGCCGGCGCCGCCGCTACAGACATTGCAGCCGGTCGGCCTGCGGGCCCTGCCCCATCTCGTGGGCCTCGCGCTGCGCGAGACGCTGAAGAACATCTACTTCAGCGTGCTGGTGCTGGCAGGCATGCTGTTCGTCGTGCTGGCCAGCAGCACGATCGGCGAAATGCTGGGCACCAAGACCTGGCCGCGTACCTTTCTGATGGTCGAGCTGCTGGGCAACAGCTTCAACCTTTTCATGGTGGCGATCATCGCGTTCTATGGCGGCGAGCTGGTGTGGCGCGAACGTGAGGCGCGCATCGACCAGATCGTCGACGCCCTGCCCACGCCCGGCTGGCTGCCTTATCTCGCCAAGCTGCTGGCGCTGATGGCCATCCCGCTGCTGCTGGAAGCGGCGCTGATGTTGTGCGGCATCGGCATCCAGCTGTCGCAGGGCTTCACCCGCATCGAGCTGCCGATCTATCTGCAGGCCTTGTTCGGCATCCAGCTGATCGAAGCCTGGTTCTTCTGTGCGCTGGCCATCACGGTGCACAGCGTCGTCAACCAGAAGTACCTCGGCCACTTCCTGATGATCGTGTTCTATCTGCTGACGTCGTTCTCCAGCGCACTCGGCATCGAAGACAACCTGCTCAAGTTCGGCAGCGTGCCGGCCGCGGTGTATTCCGACATCAACCGCTGGGGCCACTTCCTGCCGCGCGTGCGCGCCTTCCAGCTTTACTGGGCTGCTGCGTCTTTGCTGCTGCTGATGATCGGCCATGCGATGTGGACACGCGGCACCGCCAGCAGCTGGCGTGAACGGCGCCAGCAGGCAGCGCTGCGATGGAGCCGGCGCAGCCTCGCACTGAGCGGTGCCGCGCTGCTGGCCTTTGCCGCCAGTGGCGGCGTCATCTTCTACAACACCCATGTCCTGAACCCTTATCGCACCGAGGCCTCGCGCATGGCGCAGCAGGCCGACTACGAGAAGCGCTTCAAGGCGCGGCTGACCGCACAGCCGCAGCTGAAGATCACCGCGGTGCGCGTCAACGTGTCGCTCTACCCGAGCCGTCAGGCGGTGCGCGTGGTCGGCCGCTTCGAGCTGCAAAACAAGCACAGCGTGCCGGTGACTAGCCTGAACCTGCAGCTGAGGCAAGGTGACGCATGGCAGGTGCACCGGATGGAGGTGCCCGGCGGCGCCACGCTGGCCGAAGGCGACGAGCCGGTGGCCGGCCAGCTGAACCTGCGTCTGTACCAGCTGGCGCAGGCCGTGGCCCCCGGAGCGTCGACCACGCTCGACTTCGACCTGGAACAAACGACGCCCGGCTTTCTGAACGAAGGCTCCAACACCCGCATCGTCCACAACGGCAGCTTCATCAACGGCCGCATGCTGCTGCCCACCATCGGCTACAACGAAGAGATCGAGATCGAGCGCAACCAGGACCGCCGCAAGTTCGGCCTCGAACCGAAGGAGCGTGCGTTGCCCCGCGACAGCACACGCGGCCTGGCCCAGAACCCGATCTCGCTCGATGGCGACTGGATTCGCTTTGATGCGACCGTCAGCACCGAGGCTGACCAGATCGCCATCGCGCCCGGCTACCTGCAGCGCGAATGGACCGAGGCCGGCCCGCAAGGGCTGCGGCGCTACTTCCGTTACCAGATGGACACACCGATCCTGAACTTCTTCGCGTTCCAGTCGGCGCGCTACACAGTCGCCAAAGACAGCTGGGCCGGCCCGAACGGCCCGGTGCCAATCGAGATCTATCACCAGAAGGAACATGACCGCAACCTGGCGTCGATGATCAGTTCCACCAAGGCCTCGCTGAGTTATTTCAGCCGCAACTTCTCGCCTTACCAATACAAGCAGTTCCGCATCGTCGAGTTCCCGCGCGATGAGGCCTTCGCGCAATCCTTTCCGAACACGATTCCGTATTCGGAGCTGATCGGCTTCATCGCCCGCGTGCGGCCCGATGATCCGAAAGACATCGACTACCCGTACTACGTGACCGCGCACGAAGCCGCGCACCAGTGGTGGGGCCATCAGGTGGTAGGCGCGCAGGTGCAAGGCGGCACGATGCTGATCGAAACCCTGGCGCAGTATTCGGCGCTGATGGTGATGAAGCAAACCTTTGGTGCCGACAAGATGCGCCGCTTTCTGCGCCACGAACTCGAGCACTACCTGCTGGGCCGGGCGACGGAGCAGAAGAAGGAACTGCCGCTGGCGCGCGTCGAGAACCAGACCAACATCCACTATGCCAAGGGCAGCCTCGTGATGTACGAGCTGGCCGATGTCATCGGTGAAGACAGGGTCAACGAGGCGTTGCGGGCCTTCATCGCCAGGCATGCTTTCCAGGGCCCGCCCTACCCCAGCACGCTGGACGTGCTGGCCGAGTTTCGCCGGGTCACGCCGCCCGAATACCAGGGCTTCATCGACGACCTGTTCGAGCGCATCACGCTGTACGAGAACCGCGCCCTCAGTGCCAGCGCGAAGGTCCGGCCAGACGGCAAATTCGATATCACCGTCAAGGTGCTGGCCCACAAACGGGTGGCCGATGACTTGGGAAAAGAGGCGCCTGCCGCGCTGAACGACCCGATCGACATCGGCGTGCTGGACGAGCTCGATGAGCCCATCGCCATCGAGCGCCACACCCTGACGACCGAAGCGTCCAGCTGGTCCTTCACCGTCGATCGCAAGCCTGGCAGCGCCGGCATCGACCCGCTGAACAAGCTGATCGACCGTTTGCCGAAAGACTACCTACCTCTCTTATGGCCATAACAAGCCAAACAAAACTGCTC
>CAHJWV010000215.1 GCA_903643055.1 Burkholderiales bacterium
GATCTTGGCGAGCACAGCCCCCTGCCACCCTTCCAGCAGCTTGTTCAGCACCCCGAGCCCCAGCGCGGCATACACCGTCCCCGCCAACTGCCCGACGCCACCCAGCACCACCACCATGAAGGAGTCAACGATGTAGCCCTGCCCCAGATCCGGACCCACATTGCCGACCTGGGACAACGCACAACCCGCCAGGCCCGCAATCCCGGAGCCCAGCGCAAAGGCATAGGTGTCGATGCGTGCCGTGTTGACGCCCACGCAGGCCGCCATCTTTCGGTTCTGTGTCACACCGCGCACGAACAGGCCGAGCCTGGTGCGCGCGATCAACAACGAAACACCACCCAATACCAAAGCCGCAAACACGACGATCGCGATGCGGTTGTAGGGCAAGGTCAGGTTGCTCAGCACCTCGACACCGCCCGAAAGCCACGATGGGTTCTCGACCTGCACGTTCTGCGCGCCGAAGAGCGAGCGCACCGCTTGCATCAACACCAGACTGATGCCCCAGGTCGCCAGCAGTGTCTCCAAAGGCCGGCCATACAACCAGCGGATCACGCTGCGCTCCAACACCGCGCCCACCAGCGCCGCCGCCACAAACGATGCCGGGATGGCCACCAGCATGTAGGCATCGAAGAAGCCCGGCAGGTAAGCCTTGAATGCGTTTTGCACCGCATAGGTGGCATAGGCGCCGATCATCATCAGCTCGCCATGGGCCATGTTGATCACGCCCATCAGGCCGTAAGTGATGGCCAGACCGAGGGCCACCAGCAGCAGGACGCTGCCCAGGCTGAGGCCGGTGAACATCACGCCCAAGCGCTCGCCCCAGGCCAGCCGGGCATCGATGGCCCGCAGCGCCGAGCCCAGCGCCGCGCGCACAGCCGCATCCGATTCACCGCCCTGATCGGCCGGCTTCAGGCGTTCGACGACCAAGGTCTTGGTGGCCGGCGTCAAGCTGCCGGCGAGCGCACGCGCTGCGTCCAGCCGCTTCGCCACGTCTGCCGACGACACCAGCACCGCCGCACGCACCTGGTTGAGTTGCTCTTTCAGCGCGGCGTCGGTTTCGCTCGCCAAGGCTTTCTCGATCAGCGGCAGCCGGGTCTCATCGGCCTCGTCCTTCAAGGCCCTGGTGGCCGCGCGGCGCTCCGACAAATCGGTGGAAAACAACTTCAGCGCCGCCAACGCGCCATCGATCTCGCGGCGCATCTGATTGCTGTTGATCACGTCTTCAGCGCCTTCAGGCAGCACCATCTCGGCGCCCGTGGCCGCGTCATGCACCTTGCCATCGCGCACCACGAAAGCGGCGTTGGCGGTGAACTTCACTTCATCGTCGAGCACTGACTGCAGAAACTTGGCCAGCCCTTCGTCGCCACGCGACGAGGAAGCCGACAAGGCCGCGATGCGCTCCTCGTTCTCGCCCCTCACCAAGGCCAAGGCTTGCTCGCGGGTCAACGCGTGCGCGCTTGCAGTGACCGCCAAGGCGCAGAGCAGCAGGCAGCGGAACACCAGTGGCAACCAACGTGAATTCATGTGAGAGATCAGTACGGCGGTTCGTACGAATCGCGGAAGCGAAGCGACCCGCCCATCAAGCAACGCCCGAGGATCCGGCTTTGCCGGTCCTCAGGGTGGCGCCCCTTGGGGGCAGGAGCGCCAGCGACTGGGGGGCCTTATTTCTGCGGCTCGTCCTTCTTCTTGTCGTTGCCTTCGATGTAAGGGCTCCACGGCTTGGCCTTCACCGGTGCTGGCGTCTTCCAGACCACGTTGAACTGGCCATCGGCCTTCACTTCGCCGATGAACACCGGCTTGTGCAGGTGATGATTCTTGGCGTCCATCGTCGACACAAAGCCGCCCGGTGCCGGGAAGGTCTGGCCTGCCATCGCGGCGATGACCTTGTCGGTATCGGTGCTGCCAGCCTTGTTCACCGCCTGCGCCCACATGTGGATGCCGATGTAGGTGGCTTCCATCGGGTCATTGGTCAAAGGCTTGTCGGCGCCAGGCAGGTTCTTGGCCTTCGCGTAGTCGGCCCATTGTTTCTTGAAGGCTTCGTTGGTCGGGTTCTTGATCGACATGAAATAGTTCCATGCCGCCAGATGGCCAACCAGCGGCTTGGTGTCCACGCCGCGCAACTCCTCTTCACCGACCGAGAACGCCACGACCGGCACATCGGTCGCCTTCAGGCCTTGGTTGCCTAACTCTTTATAGAACGGTACGTTGGAATCGCCATTGATCGTCGAGATCACCGCGGTCTTGCCGCCGGCGGCAAACTTTTTGACGTCAGCGACGATGGTCTGATAGTCGCTGTGGCCGAAGGGCGTGTACTTCTCGTCGATGTCCGAATCCTTCACGCCCTTGCTCTTCAGAAAGGCGCGCAGGATCTTGTTGGTGGTGCGCGGATAGACGTAATCGGTGCCGAGCAACACGAAGCGCTTGGCGCCGCCGCCGGCCTTGCTCATCAAGTACTCGACCGCCGGGATCGCCTGCTGATTGGGCGCCGCACCGGTATAGAACACGTTCTTGCTCAGCTCTTCCCCTTCGTATTGCACGGGGTAGAACAACAGGCCGTTGAGCTCTTCAACCACCGGCAGCACCGACTTGCGCGACACGCTCGTCCAGCAGCCGAACATCACGGCGACCTTGTCCTGGCCGATCAGCTGCTTGGCCTTTTCAGCAAACAGCGGCCAGTTGGAAGCCGGGTCGACGACCACTGGCTCAAGCTTCTTGCCCAGCACGCCACCCTTGGCGTT
>CAHJWV010000216.1 GCA_903643055.1 Burkholderiales bacterium
AGATGTATGCGTACTGGATCACCGTGAACTATCGCGAGGCCTATGGCATGTACGCATGCAACGGGATCCTGTTCAATCATGAAAGCCCGCTGCGCGGCGAAACCTTTGTCACCCGGAAAATCACACGTGCGATCGCTCGCATCGCGCTGGGCTTACAAGATTGCCTTTATCTCGGAAACATGAGTGCCTTGCGCGATTGGGGTCACGCAAAAGACTACGTCGAGATGCAGTGGCTGATGCTTCAACAAGATAGGGCCGAGGATTTCGTTATCGCCACCGGTGTGCAATACAGCGTGCGCCAGTTCGTTGAATTCGCTTGCAAAGAGCTAGGGATCGGCATCGCATTCAGCGGGGAAGGTGACCAAGAAATCGGCACCGTCGTCAGCATCGCAGACCCCGAGCGCGCTGTGTGCAAGGTCGGCGATGTCATCGTCAAAGTTGACCCTCGCTACTACCGACCGACAGAAGTCGAAACGCTGCTTGGTGACCCAAGCAAGGCCAAAGCGAAGCTGGGTTGGACACCCAAAATTTCGCTGCGCGAATTGGTCAGCGAAATGATGAATGCGGACTACCAGAGCGCCAAACGGGACAGCCTCGTCAAGGCAGCAGGCTTCCAAGCCTACGACTACAACGAATGATCGGCGCAGCGACTCATCGCCATGTATTCCGTCACCATCAGCAGCGGCAAGACCTTCGAAGCAAAGGGCGGCGAAAATCTGCTTGATGCAGCGCTGCGCCAACATGTCGTGCTTGACTACAGCTGCCGCACGGGCCGCTGCAGTACTTGCAAGGGCCGAGTTCTCTCAGGTGCAACCTGCGCCAGCCATGATGAACTGGGACTTACTGCAGAAGAGCGTGCTCAAGGCTTCATTTTGACTTGTGTGCGACAAGCACAAGGCCCGGTAGACCTCGAAATAGAAGACCTCGGCAACGTCTCCTTGCCGGAAGCGAAAACGGTTCCGTGTCGCATTCAATCGCTGGATCGCCTGTCGTCCGATGTCATTCAAGCCACGTTAAGACTGCCGCCGACAACGCCTTTAAATTTCCTTCCCGGCCAATACATCGATGTGATTGGCGCTGAAGGCTTGCGTCGCAGTTACTCGATCGCAAACGCGCCGCGTGAAGATCGATTGATCGAGTTGCACATTCGCGAGGTGCCGAATGGGGCGATGAGCCGCTACTGGTTCCAGCATGCCAAGGTCAATGATTTGTTGCGACTGCGCGGCCCGTTGGGTACGTTCTTCTTACGAGAACAAGCTGGCAAGCACCTCGTGTTCTTAGCCACAGGAACGGGCATAGCACCGATCAAAGCGATCCTTGAAAGCCTTTCTTTGATCGCGGAGAATGCTCAGCCGCTCAGCATTACGGTGTACTGGGGTGGCAGAAATGCGGGCGACTTGTATTGGACTGGGGCTGCATCGGGGAACATACGCTTCGTGCCGGTTTTGTCTCGAAGCAACTCGAGTTGGTTTGGAGCGTGCGGACATGTTCAAAACGTGATGCTGAAAGACAAGCCCGACTTGGTCAACACCCTGGTTTATGCCTGCGGATCGGACACCATGATTCACAGCGCGCGAAAACAACTATGTGCCTCGGGCCTGCCAGAACGCCAGTTTCGCTCTGACGCCTTCGTGTGTTCGGCTGAGACCTGAACCATTGATTTCCTGATTCGATAGGACCCTCCATGAAAGCAGTGATTCTGGCCGGTGGCCTGGGAACCCGCCTTAGCGAAGAGACCGCCCTTCGACCCAAGCCAATGGTCGAGATCGGCGGCAAGCCGATCCTGTGGCACATCCTGAAGATGTATTCGCATCATGGAGTGAACGACTTCATCATTTGCTGCGGCTACAAGGGCTATGTCATCAAAGAGTACTTCGCGAACTACTTTCTTCACATGTCTGACGTCACCTTCGACATGCGCAGCAACCGCATGGAAGTGCATCACAAGCGTGCGGAGCCTTGGAACGTCACGCTGGTCGACACCGGCGACGATTCGATGACCGGTGGCCGCCTGCGGCGCGTCGCAAATTACGTTCGCAACGATGAGGCTTTCTGCTTCACTTACGGTGATGGCGTGGGCGACGTCGACATCACTGCCTCGATCGAATTCCACAAGCAGCATGGCAAGTCGGCCACGCTGACTGCAACTTATCCTCCAGGCCGCTTTGGCGCACTCGATATTCAAAAATCTCAGGTGATGAATTTCAAGGAGAAGCCCAAAGGCGACGGCGCCATGATCAATGGCGGCTTCTTCGTTCTGTCGCCACGCGTGCTTGACTACCTGTCCGATGACAGTGATGTCTGGGAACAGCAACCTCTGCAGAACTTGGCTGCCGATGGGCAACTGATGGCCTACGAGCATCAAGGCTTCTGGCAGCCCATGGACACACTGCGCGATAAGCACTTGCTGGAAGAACTCTGGGCGTCTGGCCAAGCGCCGTGGAAGAAGTGGGATTGAGCTGAGCATGCAAACCGATTCCCGCTTCTGGCAAGGCAAACGTGTTCTGCTGACCGGCCACACCGGCTTCAAAGGCAGCTGGCTCAGCCTCTGGCTGCAGTCGATGGGCGCCACACTGCGCGGCGTCTCGCTCGCGCCCCCCACAGAGCCGTCGCTATTTAACGTGGCTCGCGTTGCCGAAGGCATGGAACACCGCATCGCTGACATCCGCGATTTCGCCGCAGTGCAGGCGCAGGTAAACGAGTTCCAGCCTGAAATCGTCATCCACATGGCAGCGCAGCCGCTCGTGCGACTCTCTTATCAGCGGCCCATCGAGACCTACGCGACTAACGTGATGGGCACGGTGCATGTGCTGGAGGCCGCGCGCCATGCCCGATCGGTCAAGGCCATCGTCAACATCACGACCGACAAGTGCTACGACAATCGCGAATGGGTCTGGGGCTATCGTGAAGACGAGCCGATGGGAGGCCACGACCCCTACTCCAACAGCAAGGGCTGCGCGGAACTCGTCAGCAGTGCCTACCGCAAGTCATTCCTGAAAGATGCGGGCGTCGCCATGGCGACGGCCCGCGCCGGCAACGTGATTGGCGGGGGCGACTGGGCGGCAGACCGCCTGGTGCCCGACATCCTGCGCGCATTGCAACAACGTGACTCTGTGCTGATCCGCAACCCCCATGCGATCCGCCCTTGGCAACACGTTCTGGAGCCGCTGTCCGGCTACCTGCTGCTCGCTGAGCGCCTCTATACGCAAGGCCAGGCCGACGCCGAAGGCTGGAACTTCGGCCCGCGCGATGAAGACGCGCGACCGGTGCAATGGATCGTCGAGCACTTGTGCGGCGCTTGGGGCGATGGTGCCTCCTGGACGCTACAACCCGGCACTCATCCGCATGAGGCCAGCTTTCTCAAACTCGATATTTCCAAAGCCCGCCAGCGCCTGCAATGGGCGCCGCGTTGGTCACTGGAAACTGCGCTGACCCGCATCACCGAATGGCATCAGTCCTGGCTTTCAGGCCAGGACATGCGCGCTGCCTGCCTGAATCAAATCTCCCAATACCGATCCGACGTATGAGCACCACCCCTGTCAACTTCCAGCCGCAGCTTGACAAGCTTCGCAGCCAGATCAGCGAGCTGGTTCAGCAATACGCTGACATCGCCTACGCTCCCAAGCCCTTTGTGCCTGGCCAGTCTGTCGTGCCTGTGTCCGGTAAGGTCATTGGCGCAGGCGAGTTGAAGATGATGGTCGATGCCTCCCTCGACGGCTGGTTGACCACTGGTCGTTTCAACGCGATGTTTGAGCAGCGTCTTGCGCAGTTCATCGGCGTGAAGTACCTGATCACCGTGAACTCGGGCTCATCGGCCAACCTGGTGGCGTTCTCGGCGCTGACCAGCCCCAAGCTGGGCGATCGCGCCATCCGGCAGGGCGACGAAGTGATCGGCGTGGCGGCAGGCTTCCCGACCACCGTCAACCCCATCCTGCAGTTCGGTGCCGTGCCGGTGTTCGTGGACGTCGACCTGGCCACGCACAACATCGACGCTAGCAAGATCGAAGCGGCCATCACGCCCAAGACCAAGGCCATCATGCTGGCCCACAGCTTGGGCAACCCCTTCAACCTGGACGTGGTCACGGCGCTGTGCAAGAAGTACAAGCTGTGGTTGGTCGAGGACTGCTGCGACGCTTTAGGCGCTACCTACAACGGCCAGAAGGTCGGCACCTTCGGCGACATCGGCACGCTGAGCTTCTACCCGGCCCACCACATCACGATGGGCGAAGGCGGCGCAGTGTTCACGAATAACGCCGAGCTGAAGCTGATCGCCGAGTCTTTCCGTGACTGGGGCCGAGACTGCTACTGCCCGCCCGGAAAAGACAATACCTGCGACAAGCGCTTCTGCTGGACCAAGAAAGAGCTGGGCGGCGACCTGCCCGACGGCTATGACCACAAGTACACCTACAGCCACCTCGGCTACAACCTGAAGATCAGCGACATGCAGGCCGCCTGCGCCTTGGCGCAGATGGACCGTGTCGAAGAGTTCATTGCCAAGCGCCGCGCCAACTTCACGTACCTGAAGAGCCGCCTGGCCAGTGTTGCCGAGTTTTTGCATCTGCCGGAAGCCACGCCTAACTCCGAACCGTCATGGTTTGGCTTTCCGCTGATCGTCAAGGAAAGCGCCGGTATCAAGCGCACCGACCTGATCAACTTCCTCGAAGAGAACAAGATCGGCACGCGCCTGCTGTTCGCCGGCAACCTGACCAAGCAGCCTTACATGGCCGGGCGCAACTACCGGGTCAGTGGCGAGTTGACCAACACCGACGTCGTGATGAACCAGACCTTCTGGCTCGGCACCTTTCCGGCGCTGGGCGAAGAGCAACTGGATTACATCGCGGAGAAGCTGGAAGAGTTCTTCGGAGTGAATTTCTGATCCTCCCCCGACAAAGCATGCGCATCTTCCTGACCGGGCCTGGGGGCTTCCTCGGCAGCGCACTGGCTCACCACTGGGCCAAGCGCGGCCATGAACTGGCGCTGCTCGCGCGTCCGACCTCGCGCCTGGAACGCCTGGCCGGCCTGCCACCGGCAGTGCGCGTACTGCGTGCATCCTCGCTCGAGGAGGTCGCCGCCGCCATGCGCGCGTCAGCGCCGGATGCGATAGTCCACACCGCTTGCTCATACGGTCGAAGCGGAGAGACGCCTTTGGAAGTGATCGGGGCCAACTTCGTCCTCGGCACCGCGTTGATGCAGGTCGTGTTGGAAGATGCTGCGCGAAAGACTGGCCCGGTCAGCTTTCTGAACACAGGCACGGTACTCGCCCCAGATGTCAGCCTGTACGCGCTGAGCAAGACCCAATTCTCCGACTGGGGCGCGGCGCTGGCGACGCAGTCGCCGCGGCAACTGCGCTTCATCGATCTGCGCCTGCAGCAGATGTACGGCCCCGGCGATGACCGGTCCAAGTTCACGACGCACGTCATCGAGGCCTGTCGCCGCAACGAGCCGCGCCTGGCCCTGACGCCTGGCGAGCAGCGGCGCGACTTCATTCACATCGACGACGTGGTGCAGGCCTACGACTGCATCCTGAAGCAGTGTGGCGCCTTCGCAGCCAGCGATGCCATCGACGTCGGCTCCGGCGAGGCCGTCACGATGCGCAGCTTCATCGAACTTGCAAAGCAGGTCACCGGCGCGTCCACGACGCTGGACTTCGGCGCCGTGCCTTACCGCCCCAACGAAGCCATGCTGTGCGTGGCTGACACGAGCCGGTTGCGCGAGCTGGGATGGCGCCCCGGGGTCTCGCTGGCCGACGGTCTGACCCGCATGGCACGCCTGCCTGACGCAGCGCACTGACCCGCCTCGCGACCTCCGAATCCACTGAACGAAA
>CAHJWV010000217.1 GCA_903643055.1 Burkholderiales bacterium
CGGTCGCCCGGTTGAGAAGCCAGGGTCGCGCCCTTTGGCATTCGAGCACGCGAACAACATTGGCCTGGCGTTGCGGACGTGGCCTGAAGAGCATGTCGTGAAATGCTTGGTGTCGTTTCATCCGGACGATGAAGAAACGCTGCTCAAGACCCAGCTCGATACCGTGGTCGAGCTCGCGCATGCCTGCCATTTGACAGGCCATGAGTTGCTTGTCGAGGTGATCCCACCTCGACACATGCCGAGTGACCGCTACACCTTGGCGCGTGCCATGAGTCAGATCTACGCACGGGGAGTGAAGCCCGATTGGTGGAAGCTGCCGCCACCGCCCGATGCCGCGACATGGAAGCAGATCGATGAAGTGATCCGCACGAATGACGCGCATTGCCGTGGCGTTCTGCTCCTTGGCTTGGAAGCCAGTGAGGCCAATCTCGCCCAGGGCTTCCGTGCTGCTGCCGGTCAGCCCTTGTGCAAAGGCTTTGCCGTCGGCCGGTCGATCTTCGCTGACGCGGCTGCGGGCTGGTTTGCGGGCGACCTCGAAGATGCCGAGGTGATCGAACAAGTGGCTCAACGCTATGTGCGGCTGATCGCTTTGTGGTGCGAGGCTCAGAGCGCAACTTCCATTCAACCTTCACTGGAAAAGACAACCACATGAGCACCACGATTGGTTTCATTGGCCTCGGCATGATGGGGCATGGCATTGCGAAGAATCTTCTCGCCAAAGGGTTTGCGCTTCGCTTCAAGGCGCACCGCAATCGCTCGAATCTGCAAGACCTGATCGATGCCGGCGCAGTTGAAGTGTCGAGCCGTGAAGAGCTGGCTCGAACCTCCGATATCGTTACGCTGTGCGTGACCGGATCCCCCCAAGTCGAAGACAACGTCTACGGCGACGATGGTTTGCTGAGCGCGGCGCGTGATGGTTTGATCATCATTGATCATTCGACTGCTGAGCCTGCGTCCAGCGCGCGCATTCGCGCTGACTTCGCAGCAAAGGGTACACGCTACATCGACGCGCCGCTGGCCCGCACGCCGAAGGAAGCCGAAGAAGGTCGCCTCAACACCATGGTCGGCGCTGAACCTGCAGACTTGGAGCGACTGCGGCCTGTGCTTGCCGCCTACTGCGAGAACATCATTCACGTGGGGCCACCCGGCCACGGTCATGTGTTGAAGCTGATCAACAACATGCTGGCCATGACGACGGCGGCGGCTATTGCCGAAGCGATGGCTACGGCGGCCAAGGCGGGTCTGTCGCTGCAACGTGTGTTCGACGTGATCTCCGCTGGCGGCGTGAACTCTGGCATCTTCCAAATGATGGTTGGCCGCATGCTTCAAGGCGACCTCGCCGGTTTGAAGTTCTCGATCGGCAATGCTCAAAAAGACCTTCGCTATTACACCCATCTGACCGAAATGCTGCCCACATCGAGCTTCATTGCCGAGGCTGCTCACCAAAGCTTTGTCCAGGCCGCTAATCTCGGTCATGGCGACGCCTTCATCGCTTCCCTTCTCAAGGTGCAGGAACAACTCAACGACGTCCAGATCGTGCCGCGCTGATCCCCCGTCATGAGCGGGTCGACCCCGCCTTGATCAACCCCCTAGGAGACAACCCTGTGGACAAGAAACTTACGGCGCCGATCGCGCCCATGCGTCGCAGCCTGCTGAAGGCTTCAGCGCTGACCGTGGCGGGCGTCTCGCCGTTTTTCGGGCCGTGGGCGCACAACCGCGTCTGGGCCAAGAGCGCAAACGCGAAGCCGCTGATCGTCGGACTCACCATGGATGCTTCCGGCCAATACGCCGCAAGTGGTGGCGAGGAACGCCTTGGCGCGATGATGGCGATCAAGGAATTCAACGACAAGGGTGGCGTGCTGGGCCGGCCGATCGAAACGGTGCACATGGACACCGAGACCACGCCCGCAACAGGTTCACGGGTGGCTGAGCGAATGATCACGCGCAACGAGGTGGCCTTCCTCGTCGGAGGCTTGCATTCAGGTGTTGCCAACGCGATCTCTCAGGTCGCGCAGAAGTACGGCTGCATCTACATGAACACCAACTCGAGTTCACCGACGGAGGCCGGCAAGGACTGCCATCGAGTCAAGTTCGTCTGGGACGGAAATGGCACGAACTTCGCGCAAGCGATCGTGAAGAACGCCATTCGGACCAAGGGCAAGAACTGGGTTCTGCTGACGAACGACTATGTCTGGGGCTTGAATACTTCGAAGACCACGCGGGCGGTGATCGAAGCCAATGGCGGCAAGGTGGTGGAGGAAATTCTGGTGCCGCAGAACACGCGGGATTTCTCTTCCTTTCTTTTGAAGCTGCAGCAGCTCAAGCCAGATGTTGTTGCCACTGCAATCGGCGGCGATGACATCAAGGCGCTGCGTCAGCAAGTCGTTCAAATGCGTTTGGACAAAACCATTGCCTGGGTTAACAACCAGCAAGATTGGCCTGATGTTTACGGCCTTGGGCCAGAGTCGATTTTTGGTGTGTTCGGCACCACCTGGTACTACCGGCTTGACTTGCCCGGCGTCAAGGAATTCGTGGCGGCTTACCAGAAACAGTTCCCTGGCATTGCGATACGTGTGCCGGGCAACGTGTATCACAACAGCTATATGTGCACCCGCGAATTGCTGCGCTCGGTGGAAGAGGCCGGCTCGACGAACAACATCGCTGTCATCAAGAAACTCGAGGGCCGCAAGATGCCTGCACGCGACCGTCTCCAGCATCACGATGCGTGGATCGATCCGGTAACGCATCAATGTCAGCAGACCATTTACATGGCCAGCTACAACGACACGCCTGCCGAGAAGGACGACATCTTTAAGATCCTCGCGAACGTAGCGCCCAAAGAAGTACTAGATGCCGATGCGGCCGGCACTTGCAAGCTGGAGTCGTACAAAGACACACCGACCTATCAGCAATGATGTCGCTCAACGAATCATGGCGCGAGCCGTGATTCTGTTTGCCGACACGCTGATGGCTTCGATGCGATGCAACGGCTCTTTGCAGGAGCGATGGTTCATCGGTACATCAGCGAGTGATGCCGATTTTTGCAAGATGTTCACCATCGGACGCGCGCTTGACGGCTCAGATGATGGCTCGATCTGCTACATCACGCCGTCGCTTGATTCTTTGAAGCGATACATGAACGTCACATTGTGGGTCAGTCACTGCCCTGGTAGCTCTGCGCCGCACACTGCGGCGCTCTTCAGTCCAACCCCAAGGACCATTTCGGCATGAACGGGATCCTGAATCTTCTTCCTCATTTGCTCAACGGTCTGTCCTTGGGGCTGCTGCTGGCTTTGATCGCGCTTGGCTTCATGCTGATCGTTGGTGTGATGGAAACCATCAATCTGGCGCATGGCTCGCTTTTTGCGTTGGGTATGTATGTGGCGTTATTCATCGCCGCTCCCAAGCTCGGATGGTTTCCTGAAACCCAAGCGGCTTATCTTTCGTTGCCTGTCGGCACACGCTATGCAATCGCATTGTTTCTTGCACCTTTGATCGTCGGTGCGTTTGGTTTGGTCATCGAACTGGCGCTGCGTCGCACCTATGGACGCGATCCTTTGTACGGGCTATTGCTGACCTTTGGCATGGCGCTGGTGATCGAAGAATTGATCCGTTTGATCTGGGGGTCAAGCGAGCAGCAATTGCAGCTACCCGAAGCCATTTCGGGCGCCTTTCTGATCGGTGACCTTAACTATTCGCGCTACCGTTTCTTTGCCAGCGGTTTTGCCATCTTCGCCATCGGCGGACTGTGGCTGTTCCTGGAAAAGACGCCTTATGGCGCAACCATTAAGGCAGGTGCTCACGACAGTGAAATGGTCCGCGCGCTGGGTATCAACCTGTCTCGCTTGCGCGCAGCCGTGTTTGCATTGGGCATTGCATTGGCCGCCGTGTCAGGCGTGGTCATGGCGCCGATTTGGGGCATTCGACCGCACGTCGGGGTTGATGCGGTCGTGCCGGCCTTCCTGATCATCGTGCTCGGTGGCGTTGGCTCATTGTGGGGCGCGGTGCTCGCTGGCTTGCTGGTCGGCATGGTGGTGGGCATCACCGGGGCTTATGCCTCCGAGTGGTCGTTGGTGTCGATGTATGTGCTCTTCATCGCACTGGTGACCTTCCGTTCTCGCGGTCTCTTTGGTAAGAAAAGCATTCTCGACACATGAAGCAACTTCCTCTTCAAG
>CAHJWV010000218.1 GCA_903643055.1 Burkholderiales bacterium
CGGCGTCGCTTTCGAGCAGCACGACGAATTCGTCGCCGCCCAGGCGCGCCACCAGGTCGTTCTTGCGCACCGACTCACGCAGCCGTGTGGCCATGGTCTGCAGCAGGTCGTCGCCAGCGCCGTGGCCCAGCGTGTCGTTGATCGTCTTGAAGCGGTCGAGGTCGATGAAGTAGATCGCAAACGGCGTGTTGTTGCGGCGGTTGCGGACGATGGCACGGTCGAGCTCGCCGAGAAACGTGCTGCGGTTGGGCAGACGGGTCAGGCTGTCGAAGCGGGCCAGTTCAAAGACTTTTTCCTCGGCCTGGCGTGTCTGCGTTACATCGCGGCCCACGCCGCGATAGCCCTGGAATTGGCCGTGGGCATCGAACACCGGTTCACCGCTTGCGCGGATGTAGCGTCGTGAGCCATCAGGCCTCAAACAACCGTAGGTGAAATCGCGGAAGACGCGTCGATTCTCGACGGCCGACTCATAGGCCGCGAGTGCTTCCGGAGTGGCTTCAAAGCCTGGGCGGTCTTCGCGGCGCTGGCCCAGCAGTTTCTTGGGCGTCAAGCCGGTACCGAATCCGACAGCCTCCGGCAGGTAGGTGAATCTCAGATCGGCATCTTGTTCCCAGATCCAGTCGGCCGACAGCGACAACAGGCTGGCCAGCCTGCTTTCGCTGACCCGCAGCGCCTCCGTGCGCTCCAGGACACGGGACTCGAGCAGATCGCGGTCGGCGCGCGTCGTGGCATACAGGGTGGCCATTTCCTGAGATGCCAGGTCTTGCGAACGCTCCAGCAGGTAACGCTCCTGGTCGTTCTCGCGATAGCTGCGGCTGACGTGTGCCAGCAGCTTGTGCCAAGCGGAGGGGTCGATGCCTGGGTCGGTCGCATCGAGATCGATGCCCACCCGACGCAGTTGTCGCTTCAGGAGCGGATGCAGCGCCATGTTCAGCCTTCGCTGAAGACGGTGACCGTCATCGTCTGGTTATGCAGGTCGCTGGCGCCGCCGGGCCAGGCCGGTGAGATCTCGCCATAGGAGTAGAAGCCGACATGGGCCGAGCGGCATGGCGAATTCTCGGCGACCGCTTCGACTTCTTCTTCGCATCGTTCACCGAGGACCAGGCGGCGGCCGACGCAGCTGACCGAGATCACCAGCGCATCGTTGACATCGGAGGCGCCGACCGATGCAGCGCGTGCGGCATTGCCGGCACTGTCGATCAGCTTGTCGGTGTTGGCGCGCATCAGCCGGGCCACGCCGCCGGCGGGCAGGTCGCCCGCGAAGGTCAGCGATTGCCGGGCCTCATCAACGCTCAGCACAGTGCGCACGATCGCATCGCCCGATTCACTGTCGCGACGC
Source organism: Burkholderiales bacterium (assembly GCA_903643055.1). The sequence continues at coordinate 1,340 of CAHJWV010000218.1, forward strand.
ACCGCGAGTGGAAACAGCAGCGCGGTGCCGGGCAGGCCTTGCGCTCTTTCACCGAGGTAGTTTTTGTAGAGTTCGAGCACCGGCTTGCCATCCAGCTCATAGAGCACATTGCCTTCGGCGCGGGTGATGCGGCGCTCAGGACCGAAATCCGACCAGCCGCCCTCGCAGCCATGGCCGATGCGCAGGCGGTGGCCATAGAAGCCGATGGCGCAGATGTGGCCCGGCGCGGCTTGCTCGCCGCGCAAAACCCAGGTGCGGTAAAAACGATCGCCGTCACCGGACATCCCGCCGGTCAGCACCACGCCGGCCGGCAGGTGGCTGGACAAACCTTCGACCAGCGAGCTGCCGTTCACGCTGATGCCGTCGGACAGCAAAAACACGGCGCGCAACGGCTCGTCATCGAGTTGGCCCGGCAGCTGGGCCGCCAGCTCGACGCCGGCGGCAAAGGAGTCGGCACTGCTCGACACCGCCGCGAAAGCCTGCCGCAAGCGGGTGTGTTCGAAGCGGGCCACGGCCAGGCTGACGCTGCGGTCTTGCACCGAGGTGCCCGAGATCTCTCCGGCGCTTGAACAGCCGGCCACCCAGGACCGGGGAAAGGCCGCGGCGATTTGCTGCAATGGTGCAGGGTTGGCGTCGAAGCGCGGTGCGCAGAAAGCCAGCACCAAGGTGCCGTCGCCGTCTTGGCAGGAGGGAAGGGGGGTGGCCCAGCCTTCACCATCGGTGTATCTCGTGGTGATCAGTTTCATAGTCGCATCCGCTGCCGTTGGGCTTACCGGCTGAATATCGGCGGGTGAGGGCTGAACTTGAGATTCGTGCCGGGGCCGCAGTGCCGCATCCAATGCGGCCAAGCCTGGTTGAAGCCGCTCAGGCGCGCAGTGTTTTCAGTGCGGCGGTGGGCTGCAAGCCGCCGACCTCGATGCCATTCCAGTTGCGCAATAACGGGTGGCTGAGATCGTGCATGAAGCCGGCTTCATCGACACCGAGCGGCAGCAACGCTTCGATCACCGAAGCCATCACCACTTCGGCCGCACGCGCGTTGTTGCCATCGCTCATCTTGATCGCGACACCCAGCCCTGCGCCGGGCAAGGCCGCGCAATACACGCCTTCGGCGCCCATCTTCACCAAGGCCTGTTCGCCCAGGCGCTCCATCACCCGCGTGTCGAAGCGGCCGCTGCCCGCCACCATGAAAGGCTCGCGGGCCACGGCTTGCCTCAGCCGCAGCGCAGCCCGTGCGTGATCGCCTGACAAGCCGATGCCGGTGCCAGCACGCGCAAAGGCCAGCGCCAGCGCGCGCAGTGGAAACGCATAAGTCGGGATCGAACAACCGTCGGTGCCGCGTGCGGCATGCCGAAGATCGTGGCCGGTCGTGGCTTGCAGCGCGGCGCTAACTTCTCGCATCACTGCATGGTCGGGTGCCACATAGCCGCGTGCGGCTTCGCGAGCTGAAATGCCGGCGGCATCGGCGCCGCCCGCGAGTTGGCAGGCCAGGCACAGAAACCCGGCGTGCTTGCCGGAGCAGTTGTTGTGCAGCGCGCCTGGCAACACGCCTTGCGCCGCTAACGCGCGCGATGCGCTTTCGTTCGACGGCCAGTGCGTGCCGCATTCGAGCGCGTTCTCGTCCAGCCCCGCCTTCGCCAGCATGCCGGCCGCTGTTTGCGCATGGCGCGGCTCGCCGCTGTGCGAGGCGCAGGCCAGCGCCAGTTCGGCATCGCCCAGACCCAGCCGCTCGGCCGCACCGCTCGCCACCAAGGGCAAGGCCTGCAGCAGCTTCACGGCCGAGCGCGGGAACACCGCCCGATCGATATCGCCCAAGCGGGCCAGGACATGGCCATCGGCATCCACCACCGCCAGCGCGCCGGCATGTTCCGATTCGACGTGGCCACCACGCAGCACTTCAACAAGGACAGGGTTCATGCCGGCAATGTAGCGCTGGACCGGCCGCGGGCCTCTCGCTCTATGCGCTTGCCGGTGCCTCGCGCGCTGCCGCATCTTCTGCGTGGCTGAGCTGCCAGGGGCCCGATGGGTCCTGCTTCGGGCCGGGCACAATGGTGGGCTTCATGTCTTTGACCGCGCTGACCCTCGTCCTGATTGCCGCGTTGTTGCACGCGTTGTGGAATGTGGTGGCCAAGAAGACGGGCGGCGACAGCCGGTTCATGCTGCTGATGGCCTTGATGATCGTCGTCATCTGGGCGCCGGTCGGCCTGTGGGCGGGCTGGAGCGTGGTGCCGCAGTGGGGTGCCGTCGAATGGGCCTTGATCGTCGCCAGCGGGCTCACCCACCTCGTGTACTTCATCGTGTTGTTGAAAGGCTATGCGGCGAGCGACCTGACCGTGGTCTATCCGGTGGCGCGCGGGACCGGGCCGCTGGTGTCGTCCTTCGGTGCAGTGTTGCTGCTCGGCGAACGGCTGTCGTGGCTGGGCGGCTTGGGCGTGCTGGCGGTCACCGGTGGCGTGTTCCTGATTGCCGGTGGGCCGAGCCTGTGGGCGAAGGCGCATGACCCGGTGCAGCGGCAGCGCGTGCGGGCGGGCCTGACCTACGGTGTTGCGACCGGCCTGCTGATTTCCTGCTACACGCTGGTTGATGGGTATGCGGTCAAAGTGGCACTGATTTCCCCGGTGTTGATTGACTACTTCGGCAACCTCGCGCGCATTCCTTTCTTGTTGCCTTCGGCGCTGCGCGACCCGGCGAGCTTCGCCGCGACTTGCCGCGAGAAATGGAAGCCCGCGCTGCTGATCGTGCTGATCAGCCCGCTTGCCTACATGCTGGTGCTGTATGCGGCGCAGCGCGCGCCGCTGTCGCATGTGGCCCCGGCCCGCGAGGTGTCGATGCTGTTTGCCGCCTTGCTGGGCGGCAAGCTGCTGGGTGAAGGCGAGCGCGGTTCACGCATTGCAGGCGCGGTGCTGATTGCCTTCGGCGTGGCGGGCCTGGCGACGGGATGAATGGTTTGAGCCCCGCTTCATTCCAGTTGGCCGGTGTCGACTTCACGAGCCGGCCGAGCGCACGCAAGCCCATCACCGTGGCGCTGGGGGACATTGATCGCGGGGTGGTCCGGCTGACCCGTTTGGACGAGCACCGCAGCTTCGAGACGTGGGCGCAATGGCTGCGCACGCCGGGGCCGTGGCTGGGTGCGTTCGACTTTCCGTTCGGCCTGCCACGAGAGTTGGTGCAGACGCTGGGCTGGCCGCTCGAATGGCTGCCGCTGATGCGCCATTACGCCGCGCTCAGCCGCGAAGACATCCGCGACACCTTCGCCGCCTTCTGTGCCGCCCGGCCGGTGGGGGGCAAGTTCGCGCACCGCGCTTGCGATCTGCCTGCGGGCTCGTCGCCATCGATGAAATGGGTCAACCCGCCGGTGGCTTACATGATGCATGCGGGTGTGCCCTTGTTGATCGATGCCGGTGTCGATCTGCCCGGCCTGCATCACGGCGATGCGCAGCGCATTGCGATCGAGGGCTATCCCGGCCTGCTGGCGCGCGAGGTCTTGGGATCTCGTTCGTACAAGAGTGATGACAAGGCGAAGCAAACCCCGGAACGGCTGATCGCCCGCAAAGACCTGCTCGAAGCCTTGGAACAGGGCCGCACCCGCTTGCAGATTCGCCTGCGGCTGACGCATGCGCAGCGCGATGCGCTGGTCGCCGACGCCAGCGGTGACCGGCTCGACGCGGTGTTGTGCCTGATGCAGGCCGCCTGGGCGGGCAGCCGGCCCGGCCATGGCCTGCCGGCGCAGATCGATCCGTTGGAAGGCTGGATCGTCAGCGCCTGATCGCGAGCCAGTCGCGTTGCTTAGATCGAGCTGCTGGTCGCAATGGCCGCCGCTGATTACGCAGTAGACGCTGCGTGCGGCAGGGCCACGGCCGTGGCGTCGCGAGTGGCACCATCCAGCTTGCGAGACAGCACCAGCTGTTGCTGGTCGGCCAGGGTCACGCGGTTGCGTCCGCCATGTTTGGAGGCATAAAGCGCGGTGTCGGCGGCCTTCACCATCTCGGACAGATCGACGCCGGCAGGCGCCGCCACACAAACGCCGATGCTGACAGTGACCGGCACCACGTTGCCTTGTGTGTTCAGCGCCGCGCCGGCTTCAACCGCCTGACGGATGCGCTCTGCCAGCGACATCACGGCCGCGGTCTCGAGGTTTTCGACCAGCACACAGAACTCTTCGCCACCGTAGCGTGCGGCCAGGTCGTTGAAGCGCACGGTCTCGGCCAGGCAGCGCGCCACACGCTGCAGCACCACGTCGCCCGTCGCATGGCCGAAACGGTCGTTGAACGATTTGAAGTGGTCCACGTCGAGCATCAGCACGGCCACCGAGCCGCCCGTGCCGGCCTGCCGCGTCACGATCTCGGCAGCTTCCTGGAAGAAGGCGCGGCGGTTCATCAGGCTGGTCAGGCCGTCATACATCGCCAGGCGCTTCAGCTCCTTGTTCTGCGTTTCGATCTGGCGGTGCGCCAGTTCGACTTCGGTCAGCGCGGTGCGCAATTGCTCGTTGCTGCGCTCGATGGCGGTGACATCGGAGACGGTCACCAGGCAGCCGCGCACCTTGCCCAGGCCGTCGATGATCGGCGCGCAGTTCAGGCTGCCGGTCTTGCGGTTCTCGCCGCTGCCCACATACACGCGTACGCCCCGAACCGGCTGGCCGGTGGCGATCACGCGCTGCCACGGCAGCGTCGAGCTGTGCCCCTTGATCTCCAACTGCGCGGCTTCTTCCAGCCGGCGGCCCAGCAGCTTGTTGTCGGGCGCGTTCGACATCTCGCGCAATGCCTTGTTGCCCAGCACCACGCGGTGCTTCGGGTCGAGCAGGGCAATGCCTTCGGTCAGGCTATCGAAAGCGGTGCGCAGCCGGTCGGGTACCACGCTCATCGGGTCGAGGTAAAGCAGTGCGCGGCGCAGATAGAAGTAGATCATCGACAGGAAGCCCGCGCCCAGCCCGAGCATCAGCCACAGCCGGCGATCCTGCAGCCACGCCGACCCACCTTCCTGCGGCATCGGCTCGAACACGAACTCGGTGTGCCCCCATTCACCTTCGGCTGACTGGATCGGTACGCGCAGTATGTCGGCCGGCAGTGCGGGCAGCGTGTGGCCGCTGGCGGCGATCAAATCACCCGCGCGGTTGCGCACCGTGATCGACAGAATGTCGGGGGCGCGCTCGCGCACCGCGCTCAACCCTTCTTCGATCAGGCGATAGTCATTGGCCGCCAGCTGTTGCACCACATGGGCCGTGGCCACTTCGGCCACCACGGCGTGCTGAGCGCGCACGCCGGCATGCGGGTTCGAGAAGAGGCCGAAGAAGAGGTCGGACACCACCAGCGCACAGGCAAGCAGGCTGGCAACGCCGAGCGACAGGCGCAGGGCCGGGCTGATGGTCATGACGGTGTCCTCACGGCCGTACCGGCCTCATCCAGCAGGGCCAGGGCCTGCGCTTCATTGGCGGCCACTTCGGCATCATCCGAACTCGCCTCGTCGCCCGACAGCGGCAACGGATCGTCTTCCTGCTCCGCAGCCAGCAGAGGGATCGGGTCGATGTGCGTCCAGACCGTGCGTGCGGCCACTGCAGATGCCACCGTGCTGGCCAGGCGCAACGCGCCCCAGGTGGCGCCCATCGTTGCGGCCGCCGCGATGGCCTTCAGGGCCGTGCGTGCGGGTGACTCGTTAGGCTGAATCTCGATGGGGCTTGAGCCTTGCGAACCTGTGTCTTGATGGCGCGAGCTGTTGGCGCGGCCGACGGTCAGCGTTTTCGCCGACTCATTGCTGGCCGCTGGCGTGGCATTCGAGGTGCCGATCGAGATCAGGTTGATGGATGACGCGCCGATGGGCGAAAAATCGAAGCTGATCGCTGTTGCGAGGGCTTCCTGCTGCATCAAAAAGCGATAGCCGCCGTTGCTGGATCCGCGAGCCGTGGCGTCGGCCGACACCGTGCTGCGGCTCGGCTTCGGGGCGGAGGCTGCGTCGCCCGATGTGCCGGTCGTCGGGTCATTGGCCGAAGGCTCGCCATTGCTCGGCGGCGTCGGCTCGGTGCTGGGGCCAGAGACCGGCAACGAGGGTGTCGGCGTCGGTGCCGGCGCGGCGCTCGGTGGTGCCGGCGTGGCCGAGGCGGG
>CAHJWV010000219.1 GCA_903643055.1 Burkholderiales bacterium
GGCACAGGCAATGTGATTTCGCTGGATTCTCCCATGGCGACATTGGCATTTCTCAACACCGGTTAACTGCTTGAGCTCGCGATGAAACTGCTCAATCTTCCAGCGCAAGTCACACGCTTCTTGTGTGACCTGCGTCGAATCTTGAGAAAGGTCGTTGGTGGCGACCCAATCCGTGGGTTTGTCGAAACCTCGACCCGGAATAATTTCACTTTGTGCTCTTTGGGGAAACCCTTGATCTTGATCAATTTCCCTTGCCGCCGCTCTACCGGCCCCCAATGCAATTCATCGACCCGTCGATACGGTTGCTCACCACCACTGTCATCGACTTGGCGATTTGCTTTGAGTGGGCAGTAGTCAATCTTGCCAAGCGACTCGATCAGCAGCATCAACTCTTTCGTCACGTACCAGTTGTCGACCAGCACCCGATTGAAGCTCAGCGCTTTGGTGCTGACGACCGAGTCCAAGACGGACTCATCAAAAACAATACACTCGGGGCGATTCGACAACGTCGCCTTGAACGTGCTCCCAGATCAAACTGGATGTCATTTTTTCTTTTCGCAGATATCGATTGATGGCGTCATGACTCAAGCCTTTGGAATGCGCGGCACAGTGTGTCAATGTGAAGTTCGTATGACTCGAAAGAAGGAATTGACAATAATCTAATCGATGGGTCTTCAAATGATCTCAAGTCCAAGTTGTTTCCTTGATTTTATTGAACTTAGCTCATGTTGGAAATCCCGCCACCATTATCGAAAATAATGGTTTGCGTAAGTCCTAAATTGAAAAAATAGACTTGCCAAACCTGTTGATCCATGAGTCAGGGCCTGAATCAAAGCAATGAGCCGGAGAGGTATCTGTTCCGGCGCCTCAGCGTTATTTCCCTGCTTCATGGGAATGACGGCATGGTTCTTCGAAAGAGAATCGTGATTGCTTTTTTTCACTAGGAGATATGATTTTTTTGAAATCAGCTCTTGCCATCGCGATGGCCATTTCTGGCGCAAGTTCGGTCTATGCGGCTTCCGCCAGCCAATATCCAACACCCGGAACGGAAGCCCAGAAATTCAGAGTGATCGCCACCCAGGACGGGCCGCTGAACCTGTACTTCATCGGCGGAAACAGCGTCGACAACGTGTCGATCCGCGTCGGCAACGCAGGCCTCTGGAACAGTGACCCTCTGTTCGACAGCAAGTCGTCGAAATATGGAGAAAAGAAGGTCACGACCGCCCCGGTGATCAAGGGCACTGTCATTGAGCTCTGGATCAACAAGACGCTGGCGAAGCCGCATCGCGATTTCTATGGCCGCCTGATTACCTCGCCCGATCCTTACCCGACCGATGTGCAGCGCAATCTGGCTTACACGACCTCCTTCGCGGGTGACGCAGCTGCCGGCATTCCGGCTGGCATTTATGTCGGCATCGAAGACGACCGCCTGGGCGGCGACTTCGACTACAACGATCTGGAATCGTGATCGAGAACGCCAGACTGATCCCGTAATCGGGCCAGGTCAGCAGTCAACTCCAGCACGTTGTGCGAAGGCCGGGCGATGACTTGCTCGGCCAAACCCACGTGATTCCGTCGTCCGTGTGGCTTTTGTACAAGCCGGGCTGGTTATGGGCGTGGCGCATCGGAGAATGCGACCCCGTTTCATCGATTCCCGCCTGCCATGACCGACCTGTCTTCTTTTGCCATCACCCGCAAATGGCCTGCGCAGCATCCGCAGCGCCTTCAGCTTTATTCGCTGCCCACGCCGAACGGCGTCAAGGTCTCGATCTTTCTGGAGGAGACCGGGCTGGCTTATGAGCCGCACCTGGTGCGCTTCGACACCAACGATCAGCTCACGCCCGAGTTCCTCTCGCTGAGCCCGAACAACAAGATCCCCGCGATCCTCGACCCCGATGGCCCCGGCGGCCAGCCGTTTGCGTTGTTCGAGTCGGGCGCGATCCTGATCTATCTGGCCGAGAAAACCGGCCAGCTGCTGCCCAGCGATGCGGCCCGGCGCTACGAGACGATCCAGTGGGTGATGTTCCAGATGGGCGGCATCGGCCCGATGTTCGGCCAGGTCGGCTTCTTCACGAAGTTTGCGGGCAAGGATTTCGAAGACAAGCGCCCGCGCGACCGTTATGTCGCCGAAGCCAAGCGGCTGCTGGGGGTCGTCAATGGCCGCCTCGCGGGCCGCGACTGGATCATGGGCAGCGACTACACGATTGCCGACATCGCGATCTTTCCGTGGATCAACAACCTGTTGAATTACTACGAAGCCGCTGACCTGGTGGGCTTCGCCGACTTCCCCGAGGTCGCCCGTGTGTTGAAGGCTTTTGTCGCACGCCCAGCCGTCACCCGCGGCCTGCAGATCCCCGCCCGGCCTGCGGCTTAAGCGCGTTCGGAACAGCGCGCTGCGCATCGAGGCGATGTCTCGATGCTGCGATCGGCCGTTTCAGCGGGCTGACATGAAACTGAAGAATACTTGCGCTCTTGTCTCACTCGCCGATGTCGCCATGAAACCAGCCGTCCCGTTGTTATCGATCCTGCTTGCGGCCTGCGCCACGCCGCCCACGACCGATGCCGCAGGTGCGGTGCGCGGCCTGGTGCAAGGCTTTGGCGGCGCGCGGGTGTGCGTCGACCTCAATGGCAATGCCCGATGCGACTCGGGCGAACCCACGACCCAAACTGACGCCAAAGGCCAGTTCGAGTTGCGCGGTCCCGGCGCACTGGTGGCAGAGATCGGCAACAGCGCCAGGCCACTCGTGCTGCGCGCACCGGCCGGTGCCAACACCGTGCTGAGCCCGGTGTCGACCGAACTGGCCGCGCTGGTGGATGGCAACGGCGGATCATTGGGGCAAGCCCGTGCATTGCTGGCCCGGCGGCTGGGTGTTGACGCGTCGCGCGTGCTCGATGAGCGCGAGCCCCGCGTGCAGGCCGAAGGCGCGCTGCTGTTGCCGCGCATTGCCGATGCAGTCGCCGATGCCGGCCCGAACGGTGATCTGGCGAAGGCGATGCGCAACCACCTGGCGCTCGATGCGATCGACACCGTCGTCGTGATCTACGCCGAGAACCGTGCCTTCGATACGCTCTACGGCCTGTTCCCCGGCGCGAACGGCATTCCGGGCAAGAACCCGAGTTCGCAAGGCCCTGCGGCGCCGCAAGTCGACTTTGATGGCGCGGTGCTGCCGGTGCTGCCGCCGACCTGGGGCGGGCTCACCGCCGGTGGGCAGCCGGTGACGCTGACGCAGGCGCAGTCGAGCGGCTTGCCGAATGCGATGTTCCAGATCGATCAGCCCCAAGGCCTTGGCGCCAGCGGCGTGGTCGTGCCATCGACCGTGATCACCCGCGATCTGGTGCACCGCTTCTACAACAACATGATGCAGATCAACGGCGGCCGCAACGACCGCTTTGCCGCGTATTCCGATGCGGGTGGCCTGAGCATGGGCTACTACAACGGCAGCTCGATGCAGCTGTGGAAGCTGGCACAGCGCTACACGTTGGCCGACAACTTCTTCATGGGGGCGTTCGGTGGTTCGTATCTGAATCATCAATACCTGATCTGCGCTTGCGCGCCGGTTTATCCGAATGCCGACAAGTCGCCGGCCCAAGGGCTGATCAGCGACATCGAGCTTGATGCCCAAGGCCGTTTCAAACGCTTGGTGCCGGCCGCCAACATGCCGGGCTCGGTGCTCGATGGCGCGCCGCGCTATAAGCGCGATGGCGCACTGACGCCCAAGGACGACAAGGGCAACTTCTATACGGTCAACACGATGCAGCCGGCCTACCAGCCCAGTGGTGTGGAGCCGGCGGCCGGTGGCGATGCGCGCTATGCCGACCCGACCAAGCCGACGACCTTGCCGGCGCAGACGCTGCAAACCATCGGCGACACACTGAATGAACGCGCGGTGCCATGGGCCTGGTATGGCGGCGCGTGGAGCGCGGCGAGTTCTTCCGAAGCGCGCAACGTGATCTACAAGGGCAAGGCGAACTTCCAGGCCCACCACCAGCCGTTCAACTATTACGCCGCCTTCGACCCCGCAACGCGGGCCGATGCGCGCGCCGCCCACCTGAAAGACTTCGACAGCGAATTCCTGCGTGACGCTGCGGCCGGCCAATTGCCTGCGGTCACCTTCTACAAGCCGCAGGGCAACCTGAACCAGCACGCCGGCTATGCAAGCGTGGCCGATGGCGACGCGCACATCGCCGAGGTCATCGGCCGGCTGCAGCAAAGCCCGCAATGGAAGCGCATGCTGATCGTCGTGACCTACGACGAGAACGGCGGCTTCTACGACCACGCGCCGGTGCCAGCCGGTGACCGCTTCGGCCCCGGCACGCGCATCCCGGCGCTGATCATTTCGCCTTTCGCCAAGCGCGGCTACGTCGACAAGACGCAGTACGACACCGGCTCGGTCCTGCGCTTCATCACGCACCGCTGGTCGCTCGACCCGCTGCCCGGCATCATCGAACGCGACCAGGGCCTGCTGCGCAACGGCAGCCGCAACATGGGCGACCTGAGCGGCGCGCTCGACTTCACGCAGGCCACCGACACGGTGGCGGCTGGGCGCTGAGCCTTGCCGCATGGTGCCGGCATGTCAGTCGGTGGGCAGCAGCGACAGTTGATGCGCGCTGTGCTGCGCCTGGGCCGGCAGCCGGCGCCGCAGCACCGCATGGGGCACGTAGCCGCGGGTCTCGAGGTTCCAGCCGTCGATGGCCTGCGAGTCGCTCACATGCTGCACCAGCGACACGCCGAGCTTCTTGGCGCTGGCGCGCTCCACGATCGATTCGCACTGCTCGGGCGTCAGCTGGCTGACGAAGGCCGTCCAGCGCTGCTGGGCCAGCGGGTTGCGCCAGGCATCTTCGATCGCCCAGCGTGACTCGTGGGCAAACACCGTCTTGCCGGCTTCGAGCACGCGCGGCAGCAGCGCATGGAAAAACATCTGGAACGAGCGCTTGATCGCCTGCGTGGGCAGCAGGTCTTCGAGGCGCGACAGGCGGTGGCTCCAGCCCGGCACCAGCAACTGCTGGCTGATGAAGGCCTGCAGTGCCTGCGACGGGTTGAACAGGCGCAGCCGGTTCGGCGGCAGCACGAGCATCGGCAGCGCGCAGGCTTCGGCGTGGGGCAGTGGCTCGACGAAGCTGCACAGCACGGCCACGCGTGACCACTGCGCCGCCGTCAAGCCGCCGAGGCCGCTGGGCGCCGAGCCGGCGGCTGCAGTGGCGTCGCTGGATTCGATCTGCCGCGCCAGTTGCAGCGCTTCGCGGTAGCCGTAGGCCGCCTTCGCGTGGTTGGCCTTGGTGCTGATCACGGCCAGGTTGCCGGCGGCGTAGCTCGCGTCGTTGCGAACACGGTCGATCGAGGCTTCGGCATTGTCGAATGCCGTATGGCCGAAGGCGATGCGAGTGACCGGGCAGTGCGTGACTTCGAGCTGCTGCAGGTAATGCGGCGTGACCTGCACCAGCTCCACGCTGCGCCCGCGCAGCCAGGCATGCAGACGCAGCTGCAGCCATTTGCGTGCATGGCGCGTGGCTTCGAGCGTGCGCTCGCCGAAGGTGGCCTGGCTGGCCAGCCAGCCGTGGCGCAGCGGCGAAGCCTCCAGCGCATATGGGATCGGCGGCGTCAGGCCGTAGTGCGCATAGTCCCAGCCCAGTTCGAAGCCGATGTGCTCGTGGGTGGTCAGGGTCGTCGACGGGGTGGATTGCAGATCGGTCGTCATGGGGGGCTCCAGCGAGGTCACTGCAACCGTTGCAGCGATGAAGCCAGTGTTGCGGTTGACTGGCTCATGGGGTGAGCTACCCGGGTCGGCCACCGTTTTTTTATTTTCGTTATGCTGGAACCACTGGCTCATCTGGTGAGCCAGTGGTGTGATATTCCAATGCGGGCTGTTGGAAGAGGGAAGAGGGAAGAGCGGCTTCCGGCCCACCCGGGCGGGCCCGCAGCGATGAACAACGAAAGCCACAGATGGACCGAACCGAACGTTTCTACAAGATCGAACTGCTGTTGCGCAGCCGCGGCAGCGTGAGCTTCGAGGCCTTGCTCGAAGAGCTGACCGTCTCGCCGGCCACGCTCAAGCGCGATCTGCAATACCTGCGTGACCGCCTCAGCGCGCCGATCGTCTATGACCGCCTGAGTAACGGCTATTGCTTTGAGCCAGGCAGCAGCGGTGCCAGCCAGGCCAGCGCGGTGCCGGGCGCGCGGCTGGAACTGCCGGGCCTGTGGTTCAACGAGAAGGAGATTCACGCGCTGCTGACCATGCATCAGTTGATGTCGGGGCTCGATGACGACGGCGTGCTGTCGCGCCACCTGCAGCCGATGATGAGCAAGCTGCAGGGCATGCTCGGCACCGACGAGAGCGAGGCGCGTGAACTGATGCGCCGGGTGAAGCTGATCTCGACCGCGCGGCGGCGCACGCCGAGCCGTTATTTCGAGCTGCTGGGCAGTGCGCTGGTGCAGCGCAAGCGGGTGTGGCTGCGTTATTTCAAGCGCAGCGACCGCAGCACCAGCGAGCGCGACGTGTCACCGCAGCGGCTGGTGAATTACCGCAACACCTGGTACCTCGATGCCTGGTGCCATGCCAGCGACGGCCTGCGCCGCTTCGCGCTCGATGCGGTGCAGGAAGCCCAACCGCTGGAGACCAAGGCCCGCAACGTGGCTGTCAAAGACCTGGAGGCCGAACTCGACGCCGGCTACGGCATCTACAGCGGCGCCGGCAAGAGCCTGAAATGGGCGACGCTGGTGTTCAAGGCCGATGCGGCGCAATGGGTGGCGGTGGAAGAGTGGCATGCGCAGCAGAAGGGGCGCTGGCTCGCCGATGGCCGGTATGAACTGCAAGTGCCCTACAGCGACCCGACCGAGCTGATGATGGACATTCTTCGTCACGGCGACAGCGTGGTCGTCACCGGTGACAAAGCCCTGGCCGCCGCGATCAAAAAGCGTTTGGGTGGCGCGTTGGCGGCCTACGGCTGAGCGTGCCAGCTTGCTGTGTCAAGACGATCGCCGATGCGCCAGGAAGAAGCGCAGCATTTCGCGCGATGCGCTTGGCCCGCGCGCATCGGTATAAGACCCTTGGGTGCTGCCACCCGACCACGCGTGCCCCACGCCATGCAGCGTCCAGTGTTCGGCCTGCACCGTGCCGGCGGCGTCTCGGTAGTCCTTGCGGGTGAAGCGACCGCCGGACTGCGTGTCTTCCACGACACGGGTGTCGGTGGCCTGCGCGGTGCGCAGCGCATCCAGCACCTGCTCGCCGTTGCGCGGGTGCACCGTCGCATCGCTGTCGCCATGGAACACGATGACCGGCACCGAGCGCGCGCCGGAGGTGGCCGGGTGAGCGGCCGGCGCGCCGTTCTTCATCACCGAGAAGGCCGACGGCACGTCATGCGCCGCACCTTGCGGCACGCCGGAATGGACACCGATTGCGGCATACACGTCGGGGTATTCGCGGCCGAGGATGGCTGCCATCGCGCCGCCTGCCGACAGCCCGGCCACGTAAACACGGTCGGCATCGAGCTGATGGGCCTGCAGCACATGGCGCGTCATGCCGGCGATCATCTCGGGCTCGCCTTGGCCGCGCTTTTGATCGCCCGGGCGAAACCAGTTCCAGCACTTCGACGCATTCGAGCGCGGCGCCTGCTTCGGATACAGCACCAGGAAACCTTGCGCCTGTGCCAATTCATTCATCCGCGTGCCTGCGGCGAAATCATCCGGGTCCTGGGTGCAGCCATGCAGCATCACGACCAGCGGCAAGGCCCGGCCCGCACTGCCAGCGGGAATGAAGAGCTTGTAGTCGCGCGGCCCTGACTGCGCGGCATACGACGCGCTGATGAACTGGCCCGGCGTGTCGCGCGCGTTGGCCGGCGGGGCCTGCGGGGGTTGTGGGTGGGTTTCCGGCTGCGCTTTCGGCTGCGCTTGTGGCGGGGTCTCCGGCTCGCGCAGTTCGGTGACGAACCCGTCCAGCACCACGGCATCGGCATGTGCGTCGGCCAGCGGCTTGCCCATCAAC
>CAHJWV010000220.1 GCA_903643055.1 Burkholderiales bacterium
ACGAAGCCCGAGCGCTCGGCTGCATCCGATACGCGCTGCGTCACGACGCCCGCTTCGGTCCAGATGGTCGCCACGTCGTAGTCCATGCCGGGCAGGCGCACATGCTCCACCTCGGTCATCGCCTCGAGCTTCTCGGTGTTGATGACGACGCTGTCCCAGGTCAGCGGAATCGCCCCGCCGGTGTAGCCGGTGCCACCGCCTCGCGGAATGATCGTCAGGCCGAGTTCGATGCAATGCTTGACCAGCGCGGCCATCTCCGCTTCGGTATCGGGCGTCAGCACGACGAAGGGATATTCGACGCGCCAGTCGGTGGCGTCGGTCACGTGGGACACGCGCGACAGGCCGTCGAACTTGATGTTGTCTTTCGCGGTATGGCGGCCCAGCACTTTCACTGTGCGGCGGCGCAATTCGGCCACGCGCTCGAACTGATCGGCAAACGCCTGCACGGCCGTGCGGGCAGCAACCAGCAGCTCGCCGACAAATTCATCGCGCGTCGCGTCGCTGACCGGATCGCGGCGCGCCTGCACCTCGCTCAGGCGGTGATTCAGCGCTTCAATCAGCTGCCGGCGGCGGCGCGGGTTGTCGAGCAGATCATCCTGAAGATACGGGTTGCGCTGCACGACCCAGATGTCACCCAGCACCTCGTAGAGCATGCGGGCCGATCGGCCGGTCTGGCGCTCTTCACGCAAGCGATGCAGCAGTTCCCAGGCGCGCGGGCCCAGGATGCGGATCACGATCTCGCGGTCGGAGAAGGACGTGTAGTTGTACGGAATCTCACGCAAGCGAGGTGCATGTGCAGCCTCGACGACAGCGGTGATTTTGTTCAGCGGAAGGGGTGCGTTCATCTGTTTCAGGCCAAGGCATGCCTGTTACTGCACTTGGAATCGAATGGTACCGCAGCGGTTCTTTGTCCGTTGCCCGCACGGCAAGGCCTGCGCGCAGCGAGGTTATCGGCCCACATCCGGTAGGCTGGGCGGGGCTCGGGCGACGCAACGGCTGAACCCTGCCTAGACAAGTGAGGCTCACGATGAATGAAAAACTGCAAGCCGATTGGCTTTACCCGTTGTGGATCGCCCATCGCGGTGCTGGCAAGCTGGCGCCTGAGAACACGCTGGCTGCGTTGCGCGTCGGCGCCAGCCATGGCTACCGTGCATTCGAATGCGATGTGAAGCTGAGCGCCGACGGCCTGCCGTTTCTGCTGCATGACGCCACCCTGCAACGCACGACTTCGGCACAGGGCACGGCCGGCACTCGTTCGTGGAACGAGCTGTCGCAGCTCGATGCTGGCAGTTGGCACAGCCGCGCGTTTGCCGGCGAGCCGCTGGCCAGCCTGCAAAGCATCGCCCGCTACTGCATCCGCAACGGCTTCGCGCTCAACATCGAGATCAAGCCCACACCGGGCCAGGAAGACGAAACCGGCCGCGTGGTCGCGCACAGCGCCGCCGCACTTTGGGCCGGCGAAGCCTTGCCGCCCTTGCTCAGTTCGTTCGAGCCCGATGCCTTGGCGGCGGCTCAGGCCGAGGCGCCCGAGCTGCCGCGCGCCTTGCTGCTCGACAAGCTTCGCGCCGGCTGGCTTGACGAGGCCCGCACGCTGGGCTGCGTCGCGGTGGTCACAAACCATGCCGTGCTCGACAGCGCAGTGATCGATGCCGTTCATGCAGCGGGCCTGCGCGCGATGACCTATACCGTCAACGAAGCGGCGGTCGCAAGCCGCCTGCTCGCGTTGGGCATCGACGGCCTGATCACCGATGCCGTCGATCGC
Organism: Burkholderiales bacterium; assembly: GCA_903643055.1. Next base: position 1,763 of record CAHJWV010000220.1, read on the forward strand.
TTTTCGCCCGGGGCTTCGCTGCACGCTTGAGAAGCTGGCAAGGCGTCGCACTGGGCGCCTTCAGGTCGCATCCATCACCGCGGTCGGCCGCACGGCCGCTTCGGCGCCCACCCAGGCGTCTGTGGACTCCCAGCGCGGCAGCACCTTGACGCCCGCAATCATCGACAGCCGCCAAGTCGCCAGCGCAAGCAGGCAGGCCGAGCCGCCAGCGAACATCAGCGCCGAGCGCAGCCCGAAATGCTCGCCCAGCCAGCCACCGAGCAGCGCCCCCGGGCCGGCCGGAATCAGCGTCAGCCAACGCATCGCACTGGTCATGCGGCCCAGCAGCGGCTCGGGCGTCAGGGCCTGGCGAATCGCCAGAAAGTTGATGAACACCATCACCGCGCCGCCGCTGTACAGCAGCAAGGTCGTGGCGAACAAGGCCGCGCCAAACGGATGGGCCGGCGCGGCCGCGAGCAGCAACCAGCCACTGCCGCAGACCGCGAAGCCGATGATCATGCAAGGTCCCGGCCCCAACCGCTGGCTGATGCGGTTGCCGATGACGCTTGCGAGGATGCTGCCCAGCCCCAGGCCCATGTAGCTCACACCGATCTGCTGCTCGCTCAAGCCGAGGGTATGCGTCGCAAAGAGAATCTGCACCACCGCGGCGGCCTGGCTGCACATCTGCCAGACGCCCACCGCCACTGCCAGCGACACCAGCAGCTGGTTGCGGGCCACGAAGCGAAGCCCGGCTTTCAGATCGCGCC
>CAHJWV010000221.1 GCA_903643055.1 Burkholderiales bacterium
TCGCCCGTAACTTCCTTGGCATGCTCACTATCGTCTGCTTTTATATCGGCTTGGCTTAATTGTTAACACGACCTAGCAACTTGCTCGTCTTCTTCTCACGTCAGCGTCCGCCGCGCGAGAGCGACTGGCGCGTTGTCAAAGCTGGCATCCCTCACGACCGCGACCTTGTCTCAGACTTTAATGCGCTGTCTCAGACATTAGTGGCAAAGAACAGCAAGCTCGACAAAGCCAGCCCCTCACTCCACCGTCACGCTTTTCGCCAGGTTCCTTGGCTTGTCGACATCGGTGCCGCGCGCGCAAGCGGTGTGATACGCGAGCAACTGCAGGGGCACGACATGGAGGATCGGTGACAGCGGGCCGTAGTGTTCGGGCATGCGGATCACTTGCAGGCCTTCGGCCGATTCGATGCGTGAGCCGGCGTCGGCAAAGACCAGCAGTTCGCCGCCTCGGGCACGCACTTCCTGCATGTTGCTCTTCAGCTTTTCCAGCAGCGCGTCATTGGGCGCCACGGTGACCACCGGCATCTCGGCCGTCACCAAGGCCAGCGGGCCGTGCTTCAGCTCACCGGCGGGGTAAGCCTCAGCGTGGATGTAGCTGATTTCCTTCAGCTTCAATGCGCCTTCCAGGGCAATCGGGTAGTGCAAGCCGCGGCCGAGGAACAAGGCGTTTTCCTTGCGGGCGAAGAGTTCGGACCATGCAATCACCTGAGGCTCGAGCGCGAGCACGGCTTGCACGGCCACCGGCAGGTGGCGCAGCGCTTTCAGATGTTCGGCTTCTTGTTCGTCGTTCAGGCGGCCGCGCACTTGCGCCAGTGCCAGCGTCAGCAGGAACAGGCCGACCAGCTGCGTCGTGAAAGCTTTGGTCGAGGCCACGCCGATCTCGGCGCCGGCGCGAGTGATGAAGGCCAGCCGGCACTCGCGCACCATCGCGCTGGTTGCGACGTTGCAGATCGTCAGCGTGTGCTTCATGCCCAGGTTGCGGGCATGCTTCAACGCGGCCAGCGTGTCAGCGGTCTCGCCGCTTTGGGTGATGGTGACGACCAGCGTACGCGGATTGGGCACGCTGTCGCGATAGCGGTATTCGCTCGCAATCTCGACGTTGACCGGAATCTTCGCGATGCTTTCCATCCAGTACTTCGCGGTCAGGCCGCTGTAGTAGCTGGTGCCGCAAGCGAGGATCAACACGGTGTCGATGTCTTTGAAGATGCTGTAGGCCCCGTCGCCAAACAGCTCGGGCGAGATGCCTTCCACGGCATCCAGCGTGTCGGCAATGGCGCGTGGCTGCTCGAAGATTTCCTTTTGCATGTAGTGCCGATAGGGCCCCAGCTCGGCTTCGCCGGTGTGAACGAGCACGGTGCGAACTTCACGTTGAACCGGCTGGTAGCGGCCTTCGGGCGTGCGCGCCGTGATCCACACCTTGCCGAGTTGCAGGTCGGCCACATCGCCTTCTTCGAGGTAAGTGATCTGGTCGGTCACGCCGGCCAGCGCCATCGCGTCAGAAGCCAGAAAGAACTCGCCCTGCCGATCATGGGCCCCCACCCCCAGCACCAGCGGCGAGCCTTCACGGGCGCCGATCACACGGTGCGGCTCGTCGCGGCAAAACACGGCGATCGCATAAGCGCCCTTCAAGCGAAAGGTCGCGCGTTGCACGGCTTCGAGCAGGTCACCGTCGTAGAGGTGATCGACCAGGTGTGCGATGACCTCGGTGTCGGTCTGGCTGTCGAAAACATAACCGTGCGCCTTCAGCTCGTCGCGCAGTTCATCGTGGTTCTCGATGATGCCGTTGTGCACCAGCGCCACGCGGCCTGAAGAGGCAGCCTGCGCCTCGCCCACACCCGGCCCTGCAGAGAAATGCGGATGGGCGTTGTGAACCACCGGGGCGCCGTGTGTGGCCCAACGCGTGTGGGCAATGCCGGTGCCGCCTTGAACTTCATCGGCCGCGATATGGGCTTCCAGCTCGGCCACCCGCGCGGTGCTGCGAGCGCGGCGCAGGCCGCCTTGATACACCGCGACGCCGCAAGAGTCATAGCCGCGGTATTCCAGACGCTTCAGTCCTTCGATCAGCAAAGGAACGATGTTGCGCGTGCTGACGGCGCCGACGATGCCACACATAGAAGACTCCCTGGAGGTTGGTGTGCACTGATCGTAGGCAAGCCGACGCGGTGAATGCTTTCGATTTGAAGCATTAAATGAAATATCCAATCTAGCCAAAGCCTATTTGATTGAAACTTCCATCATTGGAGGTTATATGGAACCAAAGATCACACCCTTCGACGCCACCGATCTGCGCCTGCTGGCCTTGCTGCAGGCCGATGCGTCGATGTCGAACCAGGATCTGGCCGCTGCCGCTCTCACCTCGCCGGCCACCTGCCTGCGCCGGGTCAAGCGGCTGACGGACACCGGCGTCATCGAGCGGCGCATCGCGGTGCTGTCCCCGCGGCATTTGGGCATGGGGCTAAGCGCCATCGCCGAAGTCACGCTCGACCGGCAAGGCGCCGAGCATCAAGCCGCTTTCCAACAGCGCGCTGTGGCCGATGTCGCCGTGCAGCAGTGCTATCGCGTATCGCCGGGGCCTGACTTCGTACTCATCCTTCAGCTGGCTGACATGCCCGCCTATGACGCGCTGGTGCGGCGCCTCTTCACGCAAGACGCCAATGTGCGCAACGTGAAGGTTTTCTTCAGCGTGGAGCGCGCGAAGTTCGAACCTGCGGTGGTTTTGCCAATCCCGACCTGATCGCATTCAAGCTAAGCCAAGGGGGGCCGATAACTGGGCGACCACCCCTGATGCTGACTGCCCGCCCGTTGCCCGTGCGGGCCAATCGATCCCATGTCGCTCACCGCCCTTCCCACCCGCGAAAGTGCTCCGGCCCATGACGCGCTGAATGAGCGGCGTCGCCAGTGCCAGCAAATGCTGTTCGTCGTGATGGTGAGCTATCTGATCGACGGCACCTTGCTGCTGGCCTTCTATGCGCAAGACGTGGTGGAGTGGGCCGTGCCCGGCGCCTATCTGGCGGCCGGCCTGGCGGTCTGCGGCATTTTTTCGCTGCTGCTGCGCCAGCCCCACAGCGAGCGGCTGAACGATCCTTATCTGCTGGTACCGCAGATGATGGCGCACTCGGCCATCAACCTCGGCTTCATGCTGTGGGTGCCGCAGATCGGTGCCTTGCTGCTGATGATGCTGCTGCTCATCCACGCCTTCGGCTCCTTGCGAGTGGCGCGCCTGCACATGGTGATCAGCTCGCTGTTGATCGCGGCAGGCGTGGGCATGGTGATGGCCTGGGCAGACGATCACCTCGCGCTGCCGATGGGCACCTGGCAGCAGCGCGCGCTCAGCGGTGTTTGGTTCACGGTCATCCTGGCCCGCAGCACCATCCTCGATCTGTACGGCACGCAGCTGCGTGACCTGCTGGTCCAGCGCAATGCGAAGCTCGCCGCCACCTTCAGGAAACTGAACCGGCGAGCCAACCGCGACGGCCTGACCGGCACGCTGAACCGGCGCAGCGTGATGAAGCTGCTGGAGAACCAGCACAAGCGCGTCGAGCTGACCGGCCAGACCTTTGGCATCGTGCTGCTTGACATCGATCACTTCAAGCAGGTCAATGACCGCTTCGGCCATCAGGTCGGCGATGAGGTGCTGCGCTACTTCTCGCGACGCGCCGCGGCCGAGATGCGCACCACCGACAAGCTCGGCCGCTACGGCGGTGAAGAATTTCTGGCCGTGCTGACCGCGACCGAAGACGAATCAGCGGCCCACCTGGCCGCCGAGCGCATCCGCGACGGCGTGGCCCGCCATGCATGGCACCGGCTCGCGCCGGACCTGCGCGTGACGGTCTCGCTCGGCGTCGCGGTGTGCCAGGCCGAGGAGACGATCGAAGACCTGTTGCGCCGCGCCGATGCGGCGCTGTATCGCGCCAAGCGCGACGGCCGCAACTGCGTGCGCATGGCCGAGCGGCCCCGGCCCGCCCTGGTCGCATGACGCTCCCGTCGCGCTAACTTCTCTCTGCCGCAACGCTGACCACCAAAAGCGTATGAGCCCAGGGCTCAGCGCTTGATGACGACCAAACCTTTCAGGTACTCACCTTCAGGGAAGGTGACGGTCATCGGGTGATCCGGCGCGGCGCCGGTGCGCGCGTAGATCAGGCCATCGGCCGGCGCATCGAGCCCGGCACCGGCCACGATCTTGTGGAACAGATCGGCGCTCACGCCACCGGAGCACGAATAGGTGAACAGCGCGCCGCCCGGCTCCAGCACCATGAAGGCGAGCCGGTTGATGTCTTTATAGGCTCGCGCGGCGCGTTCGGCATGGGCGGCGGTCGGTGCGAACTTGGGTGGGTCCAGAACGATCGCATCGAAGCGCCGGCCTTGCTTGACGGCATCGCGAAGGGTCTGATTCACATCGGCATCGAGCGAGGTATGGCGCGCGGCGTCGAAGCCATTGAGCAGCACATGGGCATCGGCACGTGCCAGTGCCGGCGCAGACGAGTCGACGCTGGTCACCTGCTCGGCGCCACCGGCCAGCGCTGCGATGCTGAAGCCGCCGGTGTAGCAATAGCAGTTCAGCACGCGCTTGAAGCCGAAGTGCCGCACGGTGTCGGCGAAGAGCTTGCGGCTGTCGCGTTGATCGAGATAGAAGCCGGTCTTGTGCCCTTCGGCCACATCGAGCGTCAGCCGCCAATCGTGCTCGCGGATCGTCAACTCGGTAGCGCCTTCGCCACGCAGCCAGCCGGTGACCGAAGGCAGCCCTTCGAGGGCCCGTGAGCTGGCATCGCTGCGCTCATACAGCCGCGCCAGGCCGGTGTGCTTGATCAGCAGATCGGCGATCGTCGACTTCCAGCGCTCGGCACCGGCGGCCAGGAACTGCGCACTCAGCGTGTCGGCATAGCGATCAACGATCAGCCCCGGCAGGCCATCGGCCTCGCCATGAATGAGCCGCAGGCCATCGCTTTCGATCGGCAAGCGCGCCCGGATCGCCAAAGCCTGCACGATGCGCCGCTCGAAGAACGCCGCGTCGATGCGCTCCGCCTCGTCAAAGCTCCAGGCCCGCACGCGGATCTGCGATTGCGGGCTGTAAGCCGCCCAAGCCAGAAAGCGCCCGTCGAAAGCCTGAACCCGCACCGTCTCGCCCGCATCGGCCTTCCCGCCCGCGATGCTGCTCTCAAAAACCCAAGGATGCCGTTTCAGCAGCGAGCGCTCTTTGCCCTCGCGCAAGGTGATTGTTTTCATCGCGCAATTGTCGGCGACAGCGCTACGCCCTGGTCAAAGCATCAATAGCTCCACCGGAGAAGCAATCGGTCCATCAAGCAACGGCCGTGGACGGGTTCCCCGGCCACTTGGCCGGCGCCCCTCGGGGGCAGGAGCGCAGCGACTGGGGGGCTAACGCTTCTTTGCCCGCGGATGCGCCGCGTCATAAACCTTCGCCAGATGCTGAAAATCCAGCTGCGTATAGACCTGCGTCGTCGTGATGTTGGCGTGGCCCAGCAACTCTTGCACGGCCCGCAAATCGCCGCTCGATTGCAATAGGTGGGTCGCGAACGAATGGCGCAGCATGTGCGGATGAACATGCGTCGGCAGGCCAGCCTGCAGCGCCTGCTGCTTGAGCCGGCTGCGCACCTGGCTGGCCGAGATGCGGCCACCGCGCGGGCCGACGAGCAAGGCCGGCTCGTCGTGATCGGCCAGGCCGACGCGGCAGACGAGCCACGCCTTCAAGGCGGCCAGCGCCGGCCCGCCGACCGGCACGCTGCGCCGCTTGTGGCCTTTGCCGAGCACATGGGCCGTGGCATCGGCCGCGTCGATCCAGCCAGCGGCCTCCGTGCTCGGCCGCACATCGAGGCCGATCAGCTCACCGACACGCAGGCCGCAGCCGTACAGCAGTTCGACGATGCAATGGTCGCGCGCCGCCAGCGCGGCATCGAGCGGCCCGCCAGCAGCGGCCGGTTCATGCTGCGCCAGCGCCACCGCGTAATCGACCGACAAGGCCTTGGGCAGCGGCTTCGCGCTCTTCGGCGCCCGCACGCCCTCGACCGGGTTCAGCACGATCAGGCCCTCGCGGCCCAGCCAGCGATACAAGCCACGCCAGGCCGAGAGCGCCAGCGCAATGCTGCGCGGCGACAAGCCTTGGCCATGCAGTTGGGCAGCCCAGCGGCGCACGTGATGCGGCTGCACGGCACGCAAGCCGACGTGCGCATCACCGGCGAACTTCTGCAGCCGCGCAAAGGCCTCGCGATAGATCTCCAAGGTGCGCGAGGCCAGGCGCCGCTCGACCTGCAAGTGCACCAGATGACCTTGCACATCGAGATCGACCGGCGGCGCGCGCACTGCCGCAGCCAGGCTGTCGGCGGCCATCGGTGGGGCCATGCCAGCAGGCTTCGATCGAACGCTCAAGATCGAACGCTCAAACCGGCAGCAAGCGCCCGAGCCCGGCACTGGCAATCTCGCCGATGCGGACCAGAAACTCGGTGCCCAGGTCGGCGCTGTAGCGCGTCGGGTCGGGCGAGGCCAGCACCAGCATGCCGAAGGCACGCTCCGATTCGCTGACGCGCAGCGGCACCATCGCCATCGACGACGCCAGCCGCGCATCGTCCAGCCACGAAGCGGCCTCGAAGCCAGAATTGACGCCGCAATAAGGCACCGACATGCTGGACGCAAAGCTGCGGACATCATCGCTGACCGGCTTGGCGAACGACAGCATGCCGAAGGCCTCGGCCCCGCCCCAGATGCGGATGGCCGCCTGCGGAATCAGGAACTGATGTTGAAGCTCGGTGACCACCACGGCCGGCAGGTCGCCCGGGTTGTGGGTGCGCATGATCGCGCGCGTCCAGCGGTGCAGCTTGTCGGCGATCGCGACGTTGTCCTGCCCATGGCGAATCATCTCGACGATGCGCTGCTCGAGCGCCTTGTGCTTGTCGCGCAGCATCTCCATCTGCCGCTCCTGGAGCGACACCGCGCGCTGGCCGTGCGGGCTGGTCAGCTGGATCGCCGCCAGCAGCTCGGCATTGCGCTCGAAGAAGCCGGGGGTGTTGGCCAGGTAGTTGGCGATGTCTTGTTCGGTGATGCCTTGGATCGTCATGCTGCGTCCTTTGTGAATGAGCGAAGTGTCCGCTGGGATTCGGATGCTGAATCAGCGCCGTTGCCAGTCCGGCCTGGATCAAGCCCTTTGATCAAATCGCAATACCAGATCGCAATACCGGATCGCAATACCGGATCGCGATGTCAGATCTCGATTTCACCTTCATAGACCGAGACCGCCGGCCCGGTCATCAGCATCGGGTGGCCGCTGCCTTGCCATTCGACCGTCAGCCGGCCGCCGCGGGCATCCACCTCCACCCGCGCGTCGAGCAGGCCGAGTCGAATGCCAGCCACCACCGCCGCGCAAGCGCCGGTGCCACAGGCCAGCGTTTCGCCCGCATCGCGCTCATGGACACGCAGGCGGACATGGCCTCGGTTCACCACCTGCAGGAAGCCAACGTTGACCTTGCGCGGGAATCGGACATGCCGCTCAATCATCGGGCCATGTGTCGCGACCGCTGCGGTATCGGTGTCATCGACCACCAGCACCGCATGCGGGTTGCCGACCGACAGCACCGCGACCTCGGCCACCGTGCCATCGCCCAGATCGAGTGGCCAGCGCTCGAAGCCGCCGAAGGGCCGCGCCTGCAAGCCGTGGCTGTCGAACGGCACCTGGGCGTGGTCGAAGGTCGGCTCGCCCATGTCGACGGTCACGCGGCCATCGGCCTGCAAGCGCAGTTCGATCAGCTTGTTGACGGTCTCGACGCGGATGGTGTTTTTGTCGGTCAGCTGCTTGTCACGCACATAGCGCACGAAGCAGCGCGCGCCGTTGCCGCAGTGCTCGACCTCATCGCCACTGGCGCCATTGAAGATGCGGTAGCGGAAGTCGACACCCGCGCTTTTGCTTTTCTCAACGACCAGGATCTGGTCGGCCCCGACGCCGAAGCGCCGGTCGCCGAGCAGCCGGTACTGCTCGGGGCTCAGATTCAACGCAGCCTGGGTCGCATCGAGCACCACGAAGTCGTTGCCCGCGCCCTGCATTTTGGTGAAGCGCAATTTCATTCGGCGATTATCCCGGTTCAAGGATCTCCACAATGCGCTCGGCAGCCGCCACGGCTGATCGGCGCGCCCTCAATACAACGATGGCTCGCCGGGTGGGCGCGTCTTGAAGCGGCGATGCACCCACAGGTATTGCGCCGGCAGCAAACGGATCTGCGCTTCGATCCAGCGGTTCATCGCCGCCGCATCGGCCAGAGGGTCGTCGGTCGGGAAGTCAGTCCAGGGCTCCAGGAAGCGCACCACATAGCCCTCGCCGCCCGGCAGCATTTCGGCCAGCACCGGCTGCACGACCATGTTCAATGCCAGCGCCATGCGCGAAGGCGCCAGCAGCGTGGCGGCGGGCACACCGAAGAAAGGCACAAAGGCGGCGTCGCGCACGCCGAAATCCATGTCGGGCAGATTGAAGAAGGCCTGCCCTTTGCGGATCGCACGGATCAACGGCAAGGCCTTGTCGCCGCGCGGAAAGATCGCTGAGCCGGCCGGGCTGAAGCGCAGCCGCCCCTTGCGGACCAGCGCATCGATCTCGGGGTTGCTCTGCTGCTGATACATCGAACACGCCGGGTGCTTCTGGAACAGCGAGGCCGCCACGCCGGCCACATCGAGGCCCATGAAATGCGGCACCAGCCACATCACCGGCCGCTCGCTGCGCTCGGCCAGCGTCACGTCGCCCTCAATGCGGATCATCTTTCTCAAGCGCCTGGCCGAGCCAAACCACAACAAGGTGCGCTCCAGCAAGCTGCGCCCAAGCCACTGAAAATGTTCTTTCGCCAGCGCCTGCCGACGCGCTTCGGGCCAGTCTGGAAAGCACAGCTCCAGGTTGCGCAAGGCGACCTTGCGGCGCGACTTGGCGACCACGAACAGCAGCCGCCCCAGGTGATGGCCCAGCCAAGCCAAGACCGACAGCGGCAGGCGATGCAGCAACCACATCGCGGCCAGCAAAAGCCGCGTCCCCCAGCGTGTTGCCACGGATCACTCCTCGTTGTCGTACCGGCTCGCGGCCTGCGGCGGAGCCTTGTAGCGGTGATAGGCCCACATGTACTGCTGCGGGCACTGAAGGATCAAACGCTCGATGGCGCGATTGATCACGGCCGCGGATTCTGAGGGATCGTCAGGCAAGCGGTCGGGAAACGGGAAGAAGCGCTGCACATAACCCTGCCCACGGGGCAGACGCTCGGCCCAGGTCAAGAGCACCTGGGCGCCGGTCTGCTGCACCAGGCGTGCAGCCAGGGTCATCGTGTAGGCCGGCCGGCCAAAGAACGGTGCCCACACACCCATGCCCAGCGGCGGCACCTGATCGGGCAGCAGTCCCACCATCTGGCCGCGGCGCAGCGCGCGCAGCATCTGGCGCACACCGGCCAGCGTTGACGGCGCCCCGCTCAGCCCCGGCCGCTCGCGCGCGCTCGACACCAGTTCGCGCAGCCAGGGCCAGGGCTTGCGGGCCGGGCGGTACAGCACGGTGATCGAACCCAGGTGGCCGAAACGTTCGGCAATGGCTTGCGCCGCCACCTCGAAGCAGCCCATGTGTGGCGTTAGCAAGAGAACGCCCCGCTGGGCGGCCCAGGCCGCCTCCAGCAAGGCCTCGTTCTCGAATCTCACCTTGTGCAACAGGGTTGGCTGCGGCGGGCGCAGCCACAGAAAGGGCAGCTCGGTGACCGTTCGCCCCGCGCCGGCGACGGCCGGCCACCAATGGCGCACAGGCACGCCGGCCTGTCTTGCATGCTCCGTGAAACGACGACGGTAGGTCGGCGACACCGCAAAGGCCAGCCAGCCGATCACCGCACCCAAGACATGCAAAAGCCTCAAGGGCCAACTGGACATCCAGCGTAAGAAGATGAACATCTCTTTCTATAATGCAGCGTCGCCGAGTTATCGAACTACTTGCAGGGCGACTCAAAAATTCTGCTAAAGCGTTCGCCGCTCCTCCAAACCTTTTCAGGTCGGCAACGCGTTTGCAACGTACTGGAGTTTAAGAGTGTCGAACGATTTCCTTTTCACATCTGAATCCGTCTCCGAAGGTCACCCCGACAAGGTCGCCGACCAGATCTCGGACGCGATTCTCGACGCCATCTTCAAACAAGACCCTCGCTCACGCGTGGCGGCCGAGACGCTGACCAACACCGGCCTGGTCGTGTTGGCCGGTGAGATCACCACCAACGCCCACGTCGACTACATCCAGGTCGCGCGCGACACCATCAAGCGCATCGGCTACGACAACACCGAATACGGCATCGACTACAAGGGCTGCGCCGTCATGGTCTGCTACGACAAGCAGTCCAACGACATCGCCCAGGGCGT
>CAHJWV010000222.1 GCA_903643055.1 Burkholderiales bacterium
TCGCTCGCCAGCGTGGTGTGGGCCGATGCGGCATCGCGCACCCAATCCACCGCATGGCCTTCCTGGCGCAGTGCGGTGCGCAGGCTCTCGCCGATCATCCGGTCGTCTTCGACCAACAACAGTCTCATGGGCAGTCAGTTCGAAAGAAGGTGGTAGCCAGCGAAGCGGCCGATCACCCGAAACAGCGGTAAACGAAAAGCATACCGTGCAGGCAGGCTGTCGTTCACGCGGTATCGTGCGGGCCCGAACCGGAGCGCCCGACCATGCCACAAGCCCTGCGCAATACCTTGCTGTCTTTCCGCGATTTACTCGCGACGGCGGGCCCGTTCCTGATCATCGCGCTGCTGCTGCTCGGCCTGTCGTACTGGGTGCTGGACCCGACGCCGCCGAAGAAGGTCGTTCTCGCCACGGGTGTCGAACAAGGCGCGTACGCCGAGTTCGCGAAGCGTTATGTGCAGCTGCTGAAGCCGTATGGCATCACCGTCGAATTGAGAGCGACTGCCGGCGCGGGGGAAAACCTGAAGCTGCTGCAGGACCCGAACTCAGGCGTCGACATTGCCTTCGTGCAAGGCGGCGCCGACGAGAAAGACCGCCGCCCCGAAGACGATGATGACGACGACTCGCTGGTGTCGCTCGGCAGTTTGTTCTACGAGCCCGTCTGGCTGTTCTACCGCGAAGAATCAGCGCAACGATTGTTGAAGAGCGACATGCTGAGCAACCTGTCGCAGCTGACCGGCTGGAAGGTCAACATCGGCTCACGTGGCAGCGGCGTACCGAACCTGATGCGCAAGCTGATGGACGCGAACCACATCGACAAGGAAACCATCACGCTGCTGCGCGAGCAGCAGACGCCGGCGGTGGTCGGCTTTCTGAACGGCGACATCGATGCGGTGGCGTTTGCCTCTGCGCCCGAATCACTGATGGTGCAGATGCTGCTGCAAACGCCGGGCGTCAAGCTGTTCAGCTTCGCGCAGGCCGATGCCTACTCGCGCCGTTTCTCGTTCATCACACCGGTGATGCTGCCGCGCGGCGTGGTCGATCTCGCAGGTGACCTGCCACCCAACGATGTGCGCCTCGTCGCGCCCACCGCCACGCTGGTTGCGCGCAAGAGCACGCACCCGGCGCTGATCCAGCTCTTTGTGCAGGCAGCCAACACCATCCACGGCCCGGCCGGCTGGTTCCAACGCAAAGGCGACTTCCCGAATGCAAAGAACACCGAACGGCCGCTTGCCGCTGAGGCGCAGCGTTATTACCAAAACGGCGAGCCGATCCTGCAGCGCTTTCTGCCCTTCTGGCTGGCCAACCTGATCGACCGCATGTGGGTCGTGCTGGTGTCGATCGTCGCGATCCTGATCCCGCTGTCGCGCGTGGTGCCGCCGCTCTACCAGTTCCGCATCCGCTCGCGCATTTTCCGCTGGTACGGCCAGTTGCGGGCCGTCGAAGAAGCGCAAGGCCAACGCCCGGCCGATGAGTTGCTGAAGGAGCTCGTCGAGATCGAGAAAGGCGTCGAGCGGGTCGCCGTGCCACTGAGCTATGCCGATGAGTTGTATTCGCTGCGCAGCCACATCAACATGGTCCGCCGCAAGCTGGTGGTGTCGCCCGACGATCGCACCGGCTGAAAGACCCACTCGACTGCGCTGGCCAGCGCAGGCCGGCGAGCGCGCACAGGCATGGCGGCGAAACGGCCGCCTCTTTAGAATTGGTGCTTCTCAGCCCCAGCCTGCGCTTACCCATGATCCGGGGTGAAGCACAGACGCCACCACGGACCACACCATGGACACCCGTACTTCCCCCTTTCGCCTGCGCATCGAGCGCGTGCGCGACGCCCTTCGGCACCATCAACTCCACGCAGTGCTGGTGCCCTCCAGCGACCCGCATCTTTCCGAATACCTGCCCGAGCATTGGCAAGGCCGGCAATGGCTTTCGGGCTTCACCGGCTCGATGGGCACACTGGCCGTCACGATCGACCGCGCGGCGGTATTTGCCGACAGCCGCTACTGGGTTCAGGCCGAGGCCGAACTTGCGGGCTCCGGTATCGAACTGGTGAAGATTCCGACCGGCACCTCGACGCAGCATGTCGACTGGCTGGCCGAGCAGGTGCCTGCAGGCCAGACGGTGGCTGTTGATGGCAAGGTGCTGGGCCTGGCTGCCGCCAAGCATCTGCAAGCCCGGCTGGATCAGGCGAACGTTCGCCTGCGCATGAACATCGATGTGCTGGCCGATGCCTGGCCCGATCGTCCCGCCCTGCCGGCTGAGCCGGTCTATGAGCACCTCGCACCCCACGCCGCGCTCAGCCGCGCGCAAAAGTTGGAGCAAGTGCGCCAGGCCATCGCGCAGCAAGGCGCTTCGCACCACTTCATCTCGACCGTCGATGACATCGCGTGGCTGCTCAACCTGCGCGGCTCCGACGTCACCTACAACCCGGTGTTCCTTGCTCACGCGCTGATCAGCCCGCAAGGCGTGACGCTGTTCGTGGGCGAAGGCAAGGTGCCCGCCGCTGTGCAAGCCAGCCTGGCGGCCGATGGCGTGCAGCTGGCGTCTTATGCGCAGGCGCCAGCCGCCTTGCAAGCGTTGTCGGCCAACGATGTATTGCTGATCGACCCACGCCGCATCACCCTCGGCCTGCGCGAGAACGTGGCCGCCAGCACGCGCGTGATCGAAGCCATCAACCCCAGCACGCTCTTCAAGAGCCGCAAGGGCGCGATCGAGGCGCAGCATGTGCGTGACGCCATGGCGCAAGACGGCGCGGCCATGTGCGAGTTCTATGCATGGTTCGAGCAGGCCTTGGGCCACGAGCGCATCACCGAACTGACCATCGATGAAAAGCTGTCGGCCGCACGCGCGAAGCGGCCAGGTTTCGTGGGCCTGAGCTTCAGCACGATCGCCGGCTTCAACGCCAATGGCGCGATGCCGCATTACCGCGCAACA
>CAHJWV010000223.1 GCA_903643055.1 Burkholderiales bacterium
CTGTCTCACGACCCCCGCTTCTTTCATTTATTGATCACGAGCCACGCGCGCGTAGTCGGCAGGCCGATGCTGGAGCCCGAAGAACAAGCCCACGCCAGCGCCGCCTGGCTCTATGAAGAAGCACCCCTGTGCCTGCTGGCCCACAACACCGAAGCCGACCCGGTGTTCATCTACGGCAACCGGGCTGCGCAGCGCTGCTTTGAATATGACTGGGCCACGTTGATCACGCTGCGCTCACGGCAATCGGCCGACGGCGGCAACCACGCGCACCGCGCCGAGTTGTTCGATGTCGTACGAACCCACGGCTTCGCGACCGGCTATCGCGGCCTTCGGGTCGCTCGATCCGGTCGCCGCTTCTGGATCGAGAACGTCACCGTCTGGAATTTGATCGATGACGCGGGCGTGCCACAAGGCCAGGCCGCACTGTTTCGGCAGTGGACTCCGGCTTGAAGTGGCCGCAAGTGCAGTCCAGCCGATCAACGCGGTCAGCGCTCAAATCCACCTAATTCAAGCCAGCAGCGGATGGCGTAGTGCAAATGGAACTAACGCGGTGGCGTTGATGCTGCGCAAGCCTGGTCATTGGCACGCAAGGATGCGCGCAGGCTTTGTGCAACGGCCCGCAGCGTGACGACGCCCGCGGCATGCCCCAATTCATCGTTGATGAGTTTGAATCGATCGATATCGGCCATCACCAACGAGAAGCGCCGATCGCTGCGCTGAGCCGCCGCCAGCGCGCTGGAGAGCAGGTCAGGGTGATCCTGATCGCGAGCGTTTGAATGGAAAAAGCCTCGAATACTTTTTAAGTATTGCGATAAGTTCATAAAAAAGATGACCCCCCTGAGCGCAAGTTCTACTCTCAACGCGGCAGCCCATGACGTCTGCATTTCCGATCGGGGGCATCTGCGAAAAATGAATCACAACAAATGCCATAGATCGAATTCCACCCATCGGCCGCAGCATCGGCCCCGCATGCCAAAGGGTCTTTGCAACCACCCGGTCGCACTACGTGATTCCACGTATCCGAACTTCGTCACCGAGGACGCCTGACCTTCTGACAGAGTAGTTGGGAGTCCACTGACCGGTAAGGCCTTGTTGTTTGAGCAACGATTAGCAAGCGATGTGGCAGCTCAACAACATATATCAGCAGCTGCGTGCTGTGTTCGATCCGAGATAAGGCCGAGATCGCATCGATAAGCGTTAGCCCCTCATAACCGATGCTTTCGAGTGCAACTGAGGTAAGAAATAACTCAAAAGGCGGAATCGCTGGCTCTTCTCGCGCTTAAAACAGCCGTCGAATCAAGAAGCTGTCGGAAAAAACTGTCTTCGTCTTAGCGTAGGGCCTGATAGCGGACGCTTGCCATCGGACAGATCATGTGAACAACAACCGCACCCGCGGAAAATCATGACCAAGGAGCTGTCCATGTTCACAACCATCCATCAGCCCGCAGCAGCCTCGCTTTTGCGTGCTCGCATCCTCCGCGCCTTGGCTTATCTGAATCATCCAACGGCCAGCTTGGGCGACATGCTCCTGGCCCTGGAAGTTCAAGGCTTGCCCCTGGAAGAAACCGGCCCGGCGATCGAACTCGCACTTCGAAAAGGCTGGCTGGCGTTGACACCCAAGGGTGACCTGCGAGATGGCTCTGACGCGAACGACAAACCGCGTGGCGGCACACCGGCCCGTTTTGTTGAAGCTGTCGCTTGAGTCGATTTCGAAACGACGTTTCAAATATCACAGCACCTCGGCGCCCCTCGCCGACGTTGCTGTGACACGAGCCCCAGGGCGCGCAGCTCGCCAAGCGGGGCACTGTCAGCGTTGTTGAATGGCGAGCCTTTTTGACACAGTGGCTTATTCCGCCATCAATCACCCGCCGCCGGCCACACGCGCACCGCACGACGGCCACGAAT
This sequence comes from Burkholderiales bacterium, assembly GCA_903643055.1. Next base: position 1,906 of record CAHJWV010000223.1, read on the forward strand.
GCACATTGGCCGAGTGACAAGCAGACCCGTATTGCTGTGATCGATTGGCTCTCAGAGAAACGGCGTTGTGTACGCCGCCTGATGCACCTCGATCGGCCTCCTCGGTTTCTTGAGATCACCCAAGGCTGCGATGCGCGCTTTGAGTCGCACGCTTGGAAGGCCCGCTTTGTCGCATTGGCACGAGACCGTGGGCTTGCGAATTGCAATGACTGACGGCGCCAAGTTCCACATGAATGGATGCTGCGCCGCGCTTCTTTGAGCGGCTACGGAAAATGTCATTCGCAGGCTGGTTCGCCTTTTGCATGCATGCTACTGTGCTTGAGTGTTCCGATGGACCGGGGCCTCGCCGCTTTCAACGAGAGCTTGGCCCGGCTCAAGAAGCTCAACGACTTCTTCACGACCACGCGTCCTGAGAAGCATCCACGTGCTGGTCAACAAGGCAGCGCAACAGCCTGAAGATCAGTTTGCCGGCGAAGTCCGCTGTGCGGGTTCCTTTCCGTCGCGCTGCAGGGCGCCGCCTCAAGCGACGGCACTCAAGGTGCATTCTTTGACGGTGCGTCGTGCCTGCCAATGCCGTGACAACCTGGATTGAATAAGCAGTGTCCCCCTCTTCTGCCAAACGCAAATCCACCAAGGCGTCAGTCGCGTCACTCGATCGCCTGCAACGCCAGGCGGTGCTTGATTGCGACGCTATCCGTGCGCGGCTTAAGGACGACCCCGCGGCCGCCGTCGAGATGGCGCAAAGGGTCGCTGCGGCGCTGGAGGGCACCGCACTGCATCGAGAACACGCGCTGGCGCTGCGGCACGCCGGGGTGGGTTGGTATGTCATGGGAGGCCATTTGCTGGCCGCCCGCCATTTCGATGACGCCCTGAATCTGGCACGCCAGGCTGGCGACCGGGATATCGAATCCAGCTGCCTGAATGGACTTGCAGCCACCTTTCATGGCCTCGGCGATCTGGAGGGGTCCTTGAAGACGCTGGAAGAGGTTTTGACGCTGTCCCAGCAGGACCGCAACGCAGATGCCAACGCTGCGGCACTCATCAACATCGGCAACCTGCACCAAGACCTGGGCAGCCATGACTTTGCCATTCATGCCTATACGCAGGTGCTGGCCACTGCGCCGCTCAGCGACGATTTCCGCGCGACAGCGCTGAATAACCGCGCCAACGCCTTGCGTGCCATCGGCCGTCTGGACGAGTCGATGCACGCCCACCAGGAAGCGCTGCAACTGGCCCGCAATGCCGAACTGCTGCAGCGGGAGCCGATGATTCTCGGCAACCTCGCCGAGTGCCTGCTTGACGCTGGTGACGCCGCTGCGGCCGCGGCGCTATTGAAGGAAGCATTGGCGCTGGCGGCCAGCCGTTCACTGGCGCGAGACGAAGGCCAGTTGCATCGAAAGCTGGGTATCGCACTGGCCCGCACCGGCGATCGCTCGGCCGCGTCCGAGCATCTGCAGGTGGCGCGCGCCTTGTCCATCCAGGCCGGCAATCAGAGGGAAGAGCGCGATGTTGTGGAGGCGATGCTTGAACTGGCAGACGACGATGAGCGGGCCTCGCCATTGGTCGCCACCTACCAAGAGCTGCTGCAGATGGACAAGCAACTGCAGCACAGCGACGCACAGCGTCGGATGCATGCCGTTGCCGTTCGTTTACAGCTGGAACAGACCCGCCACGAAGCTGCAGAGAATGAACGCCGTGCTGCGGAACTGCGGACGCTGAATGACAAGCTGCAGGCGTCGAACCGTTCGCTGAAGCTCACGGTCGGCGCGCTCGGCGTCGATGTCGATCGACCCCGTGCGCGGCGCGGTGCGGCAGATGAGGCGCTGACAGCGCGTGAGATGCAGGTTCTCAAGCTGGTGGCCAAGGGCCTCTCGAACGAGACCATCGGTCGATCGCTGGGACTCTCGCGGCTCACGATCCGCCACTATGTTTCGTGCATTCTGCGAAAGATGGGTGCGGCTTCGCGAACCCAGGCCGTCGCGCTCGCATCGCAGAAGGGGCTGCTGTAGCCCTGCGGCCGATCTTCCTGGCATTTTCCACATGCTCGGTGGCTCATCGGCTGAGCCAGCAGTCCAAGACGGAGAGCGGCGAACAAAAAAAGCTTCAAAAGGCTCAGCCGAGAATCGAAGCGAGGCCGGACCGAGCCCGCGCCCGAATCCTGCCTGCCTTCGGCTGTCGCACGTTAGCCGTCACGCACCCTTGAACAGCAATGCCCAACATCTTCAACGATCGCGCTTGCGCGCCTGCGGCGCAGTCATGCCGCAGGCGAATTTGACTGCTGGGCCGCTCACGCGTGCTCAGCGGGTTCCAAGTCACGGTCGTTGATGGCGGCTCAACGTACCGGCATGACAAAGTCCCCTACCGCAGTTTCCACGACGCTTTCGTCGGCGAACCGCAGGCGCAGCAGCAAATTCTGGCTGGTGCTGTTGGCGGGCCATTGAAGCGACCACGTCTTGGCGGTGAGCGCCTGAAGCGGAATGGACTCGGCCTGATCGTGAGCATCGCCCACCAAGGCCGTCACCTCCACCATCTCGATGGCATCGGCGGGCGACGCCAGCGTGATCTCGACCCGCGACGGCCCCGACGCTGTCACGTTGCCATACGGCGTGACACTCACGTCGGCCCCGGGCAGCGATCGGCTCAGCGCGGGCCCCGATGCCGTTTCACCGGAGGCAGGAACGCCGACGGCAGGCAGGGCATCGTCAGTCCCGGACCCGCCGCAGGCCGCGAGGGTCATTGAGGCCCACACGATCAGGCATTGATAGCGATTCATTTCGAGTCTCCTTGTGCAACGGGTTTCAGGTCAAGCGTGACGTTAGTGAATGTGGCATCGGCAGCCGCCTCGGAAGGCTGCCCACCGGTGGCGGAAATCAGGCCGACCTGAACCACCGAAGACAGCGCGGTCTGTTGGCGGCGGATCAAGGTCCACGCCTTGCCATCGGCGGATTGCCAGGCGCTCAAGACATTGCCTGCCCGTTGGAGCCGGACCCAATAAGGCGCCTTTCCCTTGCCGCCGGCCGTGTAGGTCGTCGATCCGCCTGTTTGGGCACGGTGCAGGAACGCAATGCCGTTCTGCCGCGTGACCGTGGTGGCGGCCTGACGGGCGGTGGCAGAGGCGGATTCGCGCAACGCGACGCCGGCCTTGGCCCACTCTGCCTCAGACGACATGCTGACAAGCCGTGCGGACAGGCTGAAGTCTCCTTTGACCTCGCGCCAAGTGCCGATGATGCTGTCCTGGGTTCCCCACACATCGCCGGAGCGCCCCCGCAACATCCAGGTGCCGTTGTTTTCAACGACGGAATCGATGCGCGAGCCCGGCATGGCGGCCTGCGACCAGCCGGTCGGCAAGACAGGCGCAGTGACGGGCGGTGGGGCTGGCGACGCTGTGGACGTCGGCGGCACGTACTCGTAGGCGCCGCGGTCAACGCCGATGCCTTGGGGACGGATCACACCTGCGATGTCGCGTGTGGAACTGGTGCCGTCGACGCGGATCCCGGTGTCGATCGCCGGGCTTTCCTTCTTCAAGTGGAAGTCGGCGCTGCCGAGATCCCGTCCAGGACGGATGAACAGCGGATCGGCCACCACGTCATGCGGACCCGTGACCGCCCGCGTGCCCTTGAAGTACACGTTGTAGTCGTAAACAACGTTGGAGTTGGATGAATTGGTATTGGCCTTGCCGCCATCCCGCGAGTAAACGACGTTGTTCATGATGCGGACGTCGACGCTGTAGCTCGCGTAGATGTCCGCATAGCCGACCTTGTCGCCGTTCATGTAGGCGGTGTTGTTGAAAAAGTCGGCACGCCGGGCCTTGTACGCATGCAAGCCCGAGCCGCCATTGTTCACCGCAACGTTGTCGATCACCAGCGTTCGGCCGCTGTAGTCATCGGCGGTGATGTCGAGGATGAAACCGTTCCCGTCGCTGTAGTTCTTGATGGCCTTCCAGCGCACCAGGCCGCGGTTGTTCCACAGCTTGTTGCCTCGGATGACGTTGCGGTAGCCGCTGCGGCTGTCCGAGTTATGCGGAAAGATCGTTGCGCCCGAAGCGCCGTAGCGGGAGTACCACGCGTTCTCGTAGATGCGATTCGCCTCCATCACGTTGTAGTCGGCTTCGATCGACACGATGCCGCCGCCTCCGAACTTGCGCACGGTGCAGTTGCGCACGGTGAGGTGGTGGTACTTGTCGGCCCGGTTGCGGTTGTCCAGCGTGATGCCGTTGCCATTGAAGGCCGGGTCGGGCGCATCCTTTTCATAGTCGGCCTCGGCCTGCGCGAGGGTCACATGGTCGTTGTTGCCGGTCAGTGTCAGGCCGTCAATGACTTGATAAGACGCACGGACTTCGATCGCAGCCCAGGTCGCAGAAATGATTTCCGCAGTGGACCCGCTGCTTGCTTTCCACACGATGGGTGCGCTGCCCGTACCCGAGCGCGTCAGCTTGAACGGCGCGTAGGTGCCGGTCATGAACCACACGGTATCGCCCGGATTGACGATCGCTGCAGCATGGGCGGGCGTGCGCCATGCCTGCGTCGCCGAGCTACCGGAATTGTTATCGCTCCCGGTTCCACTCACGTAGAAATTGGCCGCGAAGGCGAATCCCATACAGCTGCTGAAGATGGGCACGGCCAAGACCATGCGAAGCATTCGGTACATAAAGGTTCCTTGAAAAATGGTGGGCTGCGTCATGCAAACCATGGACCTGTCTCAGCCAGCGCACATCGCCGACATCTTCCGAATGACTCGCAACGCGGCGCCAGGCAAGGGCTTGCGGCCGCATGCGGCCTCTTTTTTCAAGTTCGTTCATTCGTTCGACGTATGAACCTTTTGTGATTTCAGACTTGTGTCCGATGCCCAGAATGTCGCGCTGTTGGAAAAGGTAAGCATAGGCATCTACGCGTGCTAACCAAATTCCTATACGCAATGCACAAGTCAGCTCCCAGGCAATATGGCTTGCGCAGCGAAGACCTGGTTGTTTTATGCCGAACGATCGCGACGAACAAAAATGTGGCAACTTCCAAAGGCATGGAATCTGCTGTGATGCAGCACGCAAGTCGCATCGACATCAACAGATCATGGAGAAAAGAATGACCCATACTTTGCTTGACGCAAGACGCCTTTCAAGATGGCTTCTCCCCGCCAGCATGGCAACGCTTCTGGCCTGCGGGGGGGGGCAAAATGAACAGGACGCGGCCTCGCCGGCCCTTTTGGAGGCAGGCTTGTCAGCCTCGGTACCGACGGAATCGGCGCAGAGACTAAAGCCAAAGCCAAGCCAAAGCCCACACCAGCAACCACACCAGCAACCACACCAGCA
>CAHJWV010000224.1 GCA_903643055.1 Burkholderiales bacterium
TGCACTCGTTGGTGGCGGTTCGCCACCTCGGCCTGGCGAGATATCACTCGCCCATTTTGGATTGCTATTTTTAGATGAGCTGCCCGAGTTCCAACGCGCCGCATTGGAGGCTTTGCGTGAGCCGATGGAGACCGGCCGAATCACGATATCTCGCGCGGCGCGGCAGGCCGAATTCCCGGCAAAGTTTCAGCTCATCGCAGCGATGAACCCTTGTGCCTGCGGTCATCTGGGCAGCCCGCTCAGATCATGCCGATGTACGCCAGACAGCGTGATGCGCTATCAAGGCCGCATCAGCGGCCCTTTGCTGGACCGCATCGACCTGCAAGTCGAAGTACCGGCCGTTGCGCCACACACCTTGGCTTCGCTGCCCGATGGCGAGCCGTCTACTGTCATTGCCGAGCGGGTGGCGCGCGCTCATGTGTTCGCACAGCAGCGGCAGGGCTTCACCAATGCGCAGTTGCAGGGGGCCGCGCTTGAAACGCATTGCGCGCTGAACCCCGGCGCATCTTCGTTCCTGCAAACAGCGGCCACGCGCCTGGGTTGGTCAGCTCGCAGCTATCACCGTGTTCTGCGGATGGCGCGTACGGTCGCAGACTTGTCTGAAAGCGCTTCGATCCAGGTACCGCATTTGGCCGAAGCGATTCAATATCGACGCGTACTCGCCAGTCAGTGAATCAAGCCTTTGAAGGCAAGGCCTTGAGCTTGTTGCCTTCTACTTCAACACGCGTGCCCAGCGCAGGCGACACGCTTTGAGTGACGGTGCGCGTGCTGCCGTCGTCCATGCGCAATTGCACTTGATAGACAGTCACGCTGCGAACTTGTTTTTCAACTTCATGTCCGGCGACACCGCCACCGATGGCGCCCAGAATCGTCATCGCCTTCTTGCCGGTGCCGCCGCCGATTTGGTGGCCGACCACGCCGCCGAGCACGCCACCGGCCACTGCGCCGACACCACTGCCTTCACCTTTGCGCTTTTCGGCCCGCACGCTTTCAACGACGCCGCAATTGGCGCACACCGGTGCCGCTGCTACTTTGGTATCTGCAGCTTCGCGTTCCACATTCTTTGACGGCTTGACGTGTGTGGCAGGCGCGCTCTTGGTCACCAACTCCGTGGCGGCAGGTTCTTCGGTCTTCGGGCTGGTGGAAAGCACCGCAGCAAGTGCCCCGGCGCCAAGAATGCCCAGGCCTCCAGCCAACCACCAAATAATGGGCTTGGGTGTGGAACGAACGGCGCCCGGAGAGGATGTGGCATTGCCGAGTTCAGCGGAAGCGATAGAGCCTGTCATGTGAAGTCCTTTCAATATTTCTTGATTCGATGCGCGGTGCGGCCACCCATTCAAGCCACGCCTTGCATTGTTGAACGCGCGAGGCCCGAATCGGTTCACCGCGCGACGCGGTGGGTTGTAACAGACATCGCGTGAAGCAACGCGAGGTCAACCCAGGAAACCCAGGTCTCGCTGGGTGAAGTTACTCAAATGCGGGAATACATCATTCAAATCACTGGCGCTCGTGACGCCGAACCATTTCGCCAAGGTCGCTCCAAGTTGATCGACGGCCGTGGTTGGCAGCAGCGCGCCGTTGCCCAATTGATCGAGGCTGCTGTCGAAGTTGTTGTTGTTTGCGTTCTTCACGCCGAGGACCGGGAAGCTGCCATACAGGTCGCCTCCTTTGACGGCGCCGCCCATCAGGAAGTGATGCCCGCCCCAGCCGTGGTCGGTACCGTCGCCATTGCTGGTGAAGGTGCGGCCAAAGTCTGACGCGGTAAACGTGGTGACCTTGTTCGATGCGCCCATGGCCGAAAGGGTTGAGTCGAAATAGCGCATCGCATGTGACAGCCGCGCATAAAGGTCGGCATGAGATCGGTTCTGCGCATCGTGCGTATCGAAGCCGCCCAAGCTGACGAAGAACACCTGGCGTCTCGCCGCCACATCGGCCTTGCCGCTCGCATCGATCATGCGTGCGACCACTTGCAGCTGCTGGGCCAAGCCATTGAATGCCTTGCCGCCGTTCAACGGATGGTCGTATTGCAGTTTGGGGTCTTTGCCCGCGTCGTAGCCGCCAGTCGCAGGAGGCGTACCGAACAAGGGATCACTGGCCGGCTTCAAAGCATTGCGCAAAGTCTCTTCGGCATTGATGGAGCGCGATGCCACGTCAGCCAGATCGCTTTCCAGCACGTGCCCGCCCCGCGTGGCGGTGACGATGGATTTCATCGCTGCGCCTACAGCCGCCGAACCAAATATCTGATTGCTGTTGTCGCGGGTTCCCATGCGAATCGCGCCACCCGCACCAACCTGATATTGACGAACCGCCTGACCCGATAGCCACACAGCATTGCCAGACACCGAAATTGCGGTGAACACAGACCTTCCATTCTGCGATGCGAGCAAATCTCCCATGCGGCCGCCCCAACCGACGGTTGAGCCCTCGGGCTGGAACGCTTGCCATGTATTGGTTTGATCGTTGTGCGAATACAAACTGGCAGGCTTGGGGTGAGAGCTGCTGCTGTATTGCTGCTTGGTGGTTGGCAGGATCAGCGGCCCGACATTGGGCAAGATCGCTAGCCGCCTGTCAGTGTTGAACATCGTTTGCAGCCCACCCATCATCGGATGGAGCGCGAAGCTGCGGCCCTGCGCATTGATCGGCGTGATGGGCAACACACCGCCCAGCCGCGCGGGAGAGCCTGCCGCTGCATTCATGTCGGCTACCGTGCCGGCCGGAAGCAATGCAATCGAATCGGGTGATTGATTGCGCGTAGAAACGTAGTTAGACCATGAAGACGCATCCGTTGGCAGCACCATATTGAACGAGTCGTTGCCGCCAAACAGGAAAATGCAAACGATGGCCTTGTAGTCGCCAGCCGATTGGGCTGCTGCCGAGCTGATGGCGGCAAGATTCATCGCCAGCGGCGTGGCGGCGGCACCGACAGCCGATACGGCGCTGGCCTGTTTCAGGAACAGACGACGGGAGGCATTGATGAAACTCATGGGGGGTGCTCCCTTGCACGTCATTTCTGAACCTGAAACTCAGGCGACGCCAGAGTCAGGAAGATCGCTGCGTTGACGCGGTTGCGCTTGGCGCTGTCGATGTTGGACTGATTGTTTGCGCTGCTGGCGGGGATCGTGACGGTGGAGACCGCCGTACTGATCTGTGTTTTCAACGCCTCCGGCATGCCGCCATAGGTCAGCTTTTTATCAATCTCGGTGACCAGATCCGAAGGCTTGTCTGCCAGCGCCACCATCTCGCTGAAGTCGACCTGCAGGTCGCGCTTGGAAGGGGTGCCTGCCGACTGCCCGATGTTGCCGGACACGGCATCGCGCATGAAGTTGACGTAGCCCGCCGCCGTGGTTTCATGGGCGATCTGAAGTTCGGGCGCCACCATGCCGGCCGTTGCCGCATGAGAGCCTGGTGGCACGTATCCAGGGCGGTAGAAATTGAACACTGTTGGCGAGCGCATCACCGACTGCCCCAGCGAGGAGCTAGCGTTTTCGGTGCTGCCCAGCTTGTAATAGCCGCTGTTCGATGAATACGGAAAGGCCCGCAGCAATGCCGACAAGCGCAGGGTCGGCTCGCGCACCTTGCCCGAAGTGCTGGACACTTTCCGTGCCTCGGCGTGCGTCAGGATTGCCTTCACCACGGCCCGCATGTCACCGCGGCTTGCGCCGGTGCCATTGAACACCGCTGCCACATCGCGCACATACGCCGGGCTGGGGTTGCTGGTCACGAGCCGTTGGATCAGCTGCTTGCTGAGGAAGGGGCCGACATTCGGATGGCTTGCCAAGGTATCGAGCGCTTTTTGAAGGCTGGCCGCGCCATCGGGTGCATCCACGGTTTTCGAGGCGTCTTTCGGGTCGGGCTTGCGCTGTGCGGCGATGGTCGTACCGAGAAAGCTCTTCTCTTCAGTCGAGTGATATTGCGGATAGTTGATCATCGGCTTGATCGTTCGATCAGGGTCCGATGTGTTGTTGGTCGAGCCGCTGGAAAAGCAAGTGCTGTTCGTGAGCGTGGGCGTCACAGGGCAGGCCCAGCTCCAACCAGTGAACACCTTCGCCAGGCCAGCGATGTCCGCCTGCGTGTAGGTCTCAAGCGGCGTGCTGCCGTTCATCTTCACCGTGCCGTCGGCGTTGAGTTGCAGCAGGCCGATGCTGAACAGCTGCATGACCTCGCGGGCATAGTTTTCATCGGGCACGCGGCCACTCTTCGGGTCGGCCTTGCGATTGCCGAGGGAGGTAAGGTAGCGCCCCATCATCGGATTCAGCGACACCGCTTCGATCAGGTCGCGGTAGTTGCCCAAGCCCTTGGTCGCCAGCAAGTCCAGGTAAGCGGCCACGGCGCGCGGGTTGTCGCCGACATTGCTGTCTTGCATCGAGATCACAAAGATCTCCGACAGCGCGAACGCCACGCGCTGTCGCAGCTGATCATCACCCGCTACCGCGGTGCGCCAGAAGCTATGGAACACGCCGTCTTGGCCGATGCTCGCGTTGGCGTTATCGGGGTTCGCTTGCTTGTATTCCTGGTCCAGTGCCTGCCAGTTCGACAGGTGCGATGAAGCGGGCTTGTTCAGTTGTTCATCGATCCATTGGCTGTAGCCGATTTCCATCACGCGCTTCACCGAGGCATCGGTCGGCCCGAAGGTGGACTGCGTCAGGAAACGCGCTGCCGCTTCGCGTGACACCGGCGCGTCGGTACCAGTGGGCGGAGTCGCATCGGTAGAAGACTCATCGTCGTTGGAGCCACCGCAGGCTGCCAACACGGCAGTCATCACCAAGCTGAGCGCCAGATGCATGCTGCGTCGAGTCCATGCATGCGCCTTTGCCTCCCAATGAACATTGTTCATTTCCGCCCTCGTCATTGTTCGATCTGAAAACAACGGCGAAGCACGCAGAAGACATACCACCCTGCGACGTGGTTAGTTCAAGTGGCAACTGGGCAGGAAACTGCAAACAAGTTGGCAACCGACCGATCGTCTTACTTTCGGTCGCAGATCAAATGGTGACCATTTCTGAGCTGCTTGCGATGAGATGAATCCGCTGTAAGTAACGGCAAAGTAACGACCACACTGTGCGTGTGGCGTCAAAGCAGCGCAGCTAAAGCCCGCTCCACTTTGGATTCGTCCTGCTGTGTGCGCTGGGCCCAGTCGCGAATCTGATCGTTGCCGATCTTGCCGACGTTGAAGTAGGTCGAGTCGGGGTGCGACAGATAGAAGCCGCTGACGCTTGCAGCCGGTGTCATCGCGAGGCTTTCGGTGAGGGCCATGCCGATGTCGGCGCATTGCAGCACCCGGAACATGTCGGATTTCACTGTGTGATCGGGGCAGGCTGGATAGCCCGGCGCTGGCCGGATGCCGCGGTATTTCTCGGCGATCAACTCGGCGTTGCCCAAGCCTTCATCGGCCACATAACCCCACAGCTCCTTGCGCACACGTTGATGCATGCGCTCGGCGAAGGCTTCGGCCAAACGATCGGCCAGCGCCTTGAGCATGATCGCGCTGTAGTCATCGTGATCGTCGAGGAACTGCTTTTCCTTCTTCTCGGTTCCGACGCCGCTGGTTACTGCAAAGAGGCCGATGTAGTCGGCCAAGCCCGATGATTTCGGTGCAATGAAATCCGACAGGCAACGGTTTGGCCGCCGGAGTTTCTCGCCGTTCTCGCCGTCAACGACCGGACGCACGGTCTGCATGCGCAGGCCGCGCCAGGTCATCAAGACTTCGCTTCGTGATTCGTCGGCGTAGATCTCGATGTCATCGTCATTGACGGTGTTTGCCGGGAATAGGCCGATCACGCCATGGGCTGCGAGCCACCGGCCTTCGATCATTCGCTTCAGCAGGTGCTGCCCGTCGCTGAAAACGCGGCGCGCCGATTCACCAACGATCTCGTCGTTCAGGATGGCTGGATACGGCCCGGCGAGATCCCAGGTCTGAAAGAACGGGGCCCAATCGACATACGCCGCCAGTTCGCCCAGGTCGTAGTTCTTGAACACGCGCCGGCCGATGAACTTCGGCTTTGGCGGCGTGTAGTGCGCCCAATCGATCGGTGTCTTGTTCGCGCGGGCCTCGGCCAGCGTGATCAGCGGCGTGGCCTTCTTGTTCGCATGCTGCTCGCGCACGCGCTGGTAATCGGCATTCAACTCCGCGACGTAGTTTGCTGCCTTGTCGTCGCTGAGCAGATCGCTGCACACGCTGACGCTGCGGCTCGCATCGGGCACGTAGACGACCGGCCCTTCGTAATGCGGCGAGATCTTCACTGCGGTGTGCACGCGGCTGGTGGTTGCGCCACCGATCAGCAGCGGGATCTTCTTGATGCGGAAATAGTCGTCGCGCTGCATTTCGCCGGCCACGTACTGCATCTCTTCCAGGCTCGGCGTGATCAGTCCCGACAAGCCGATGATGTCGGCCCCTTCGACCTTGGCGCGCGCCAGGATGTCCTGGCAGGGCACCATCACGCCCATGTTCACGACTTCGAAGTTGTTGCACTGGAGCACGACGGTGACGATGTTCTTGCCGATGTC
>CAHJWV010000225.1 GCA_903643055.1 Burkholderiales bacterium
CGATCTCCCTGACCAAGTCCAGACCCGTGTGAACTTCTACAACCAGTTCACCGGCATCATTGGCGTGACACCTGGCGGCAACCTGTACTGCTGAACTTGAAACAGCGGCCCGCGCATCTTGATGCGCAGGCCGCTGGTTTCGACGGGGCGCTCGCGGCCCTGTGCACACAGCAGCACAACATCCTGCAGATATCGCACCGCGATAACGGATAAAGAAGTCGAAAGGCCAGCAACTGGAAACGGTTGTTGGCCTTTTTGTTGATGAGGTGCCTGTCTCTTTTCCATGACACACCAAAAGGCGAGGGTCACCGCCTCAGCGCCTTTCACGGCAGCTCGTTGAAGATCGTCATCCATGCCGTTCGACCCGATCACGTGTCAGTGGCGATCCGGTGCACTGGCATCGCCCAATCAGGCACTGTCCCGGCATTCCATGACGGATCGACCGATTTACCTTCTGCGCCGTCCACGCCGTTGTGCGTCTTGAGCTGATGCCTCTGGCACTAATTTGCATTCACAGATATAGAAATTATTCAACCGAACCCCGTCATTGATAGGGTTCTATGGGAGTTCGATCGAGCGTCACAAGCCCTTCAGTGAGTGCAGCTTCGACGGAATCGAGATCTGCGAAGACATGATTGGCAAAGCAGCTTTGCGCACGGCCTTCCAGAGATGCTCGGCTGGGTTGAGTTCGGGCTGTAGGGCGGCAGATAGATCAATCGCATGTTGGCTGGTGTCGCCAATTCACTGGACAGGTCCCAGCCGGCTTGGTCCATCACCATCACGATGAATTTGTCTGCATGGCGTTGGGCGACCTCGGCCAAGAACAATGACATCGCCTGCGCGTTCACCCAGGGCAACACGAGGCTGTCCATCACACCGTCATGCGGGCTGACAGCGGAAGGCATAGAGGTACTTGCGCTTCAGTTGAGCGCCCACCGCCGGGCGCGTGGGGTGTGGCGCCCAACGACGCACAGGCGTGCCGAGCAACCCGAATCTCGTCCCTCGTCCTGCAACATCAAGCGCACTGCGCGGCCCTGTTCAGCCTGGCGTGCGACCTCTTGGCGTACCTGGCGGCCGAGTTTTTTTAAAGGCGACCTGGGCTGCAACGTCAGCCTTGGGATGCCTGAGCCGAGGGGCCACCTTGCACCAACCATGACGGTCAAGCAGCCGGTAAATCGTCGATGGCGCTACCGCCTTGCCCACTTGCGCCTGGTAAGACTGTTGAATCTCGGCCACCGTCAGCATCCCGCCTGCTTGCGCGCGCTTGACGAACGGCGCCAGCAGATCCTGCTCTTGTTCTGCGCTGAGGTGCTGATGGTGTCTGCCGCCTCGACCTCGAATGTCAAAGACGGCATCACCCTCCTTGGCCCATCGCGAGTGCATCACATGCACTGTGGCTGTCGACCAGCCCAGCAACTGCCCAATATGAGCAGCCGAACTGCCCAGCGTGGCCCTGATCAGCACGCACTGAATGCGCTGGTACTCAGCGTGGCTATTGGCCTGCTTGAGCCGCTCTGCCAGACGCGTCACCGTCACCTTGTCACCAACGATCAGACTCTTCATCTTCGTCTCCACGAAGCCCGTGGGACGGGATGATATCTAATTTATTGAACGCAACTTGGTATGAGCTATCAATGGACAGTGAACGCGCCGAAACCTGCGCTCTATCGCTTCGATAACGCCCGTGTTGCGCAAACCAGCTTGAGCTTTGATGCACCAGCCGCCAACGCAAGCGTTCAAGTCTCGCTGCTAGTGAGTAACCCGGCGGGCACACACAGCGTCTCGATGAGCTTCGCTCACAGGCCAGCCACGGCCTCCGCCTGGGTCGACCTGGGCGGGCTAACTCCGGTCCTGCGCACGCTCACCGCCGGCGACAAGATCTCGGTGCGCGCAGTGCTCAAAGACGGCCGCGACCAATACCTGCCGGCCACGCCGCTGAACATCACCACCAGCAATGCCGCGGCCAGTGCCTGGCCTCAGGCCTTGATGCAAGCCGTTAATGCCCAGGCCGGCAGCGTGCGCATCAGCGTTCTCAATGGCAACACGGTGACGCCCGCACCAAGCGCGACGGCAATCGCATTTACGCAATAGGCAGCGCCAAGGTGGCGAATGCTTATCTGCAAGTGCAAGGCAGCGCGCCCATTACCGCCAGCTACACCATCAACGACACACGGGTCGGTGGCTACTGCGCCACGCTAAAGATCACCAACACGAGCGCGGCACCGATCACCTGGAGAGCCAGCCTGCCGATCGAAGGCCAGCTCACACAGGTGTGGAATGCGGTGTGGTCTTACAGCGGCAACACGCTGGCGCCTTCCGGCCCAGCCTGGGGCCTGACGCTTGCGGCAGGCGACAGCTTCACCCAAGCCGGCTTCTGCGCCGACCGATGAAGCTCGGCGCTGCTTGAGCGCGCAAGTGGCGTGACCCGCTAAGCCAAGAAACAAAAAGGCACCTGCTCCAAGCAAGTGACCTTTCTTCATTGATCACGGTGAGTCTGAGTGCAGGCCACGCCACCTTGTGTCAACGTGCGATGACCAGCCCTGCCCTGCAATTCCCGCCCGATGGATCCACACCGGCAGGCCGGTGCCTTCGGATCAACGCAGCCAAGCCCGCGCGTTCTGATAAATGCGCATCCACGCGCTGGCTTCGCTCTTGTCGCCGGGCGTCCAGCTCATCTGCACGTTGCGGAACACCCGCTCGGTGTGTGGCATCAGCGCAGTAAAACGGCCATCGGCCGTGGTCACGGCGGTCAGGCCCTCGGGGCTGCCGTTCGGGTTGAACGGGTAGGCCTCGGTCGCCGCGCCGCTGTGGTCGACAAAACGCATCGCGCGATGCACGGTCTTCGCGTCGCCGCGCTGGGAGAAGTCGGCATAACCTTCTCCATGCGCGACAGCCACCGGAATGCGGCTGCCAGCCATGCCCTTGAAGAAGATCGACGGGCTGTCCAGCACCTCGACCAAGCTCAGCCGGGCCTCGAACTGCTCGCTCTTGTTGCGGGTGAACTTCGGCCACGCTTGCGCGCCGGGGATGATCGGCGCCAACGCGGCCATCATCTGGCAGCCGTTGCACACGCCCAAGGCAAAGGTGTCGCTGCGTTGGAAGAAGGCCGCGAATTGCTCGGCCAGGACCGGGTTGAACATCACCGAGCGTGCCCAGCCTTCACCGGCGCCGAGCGTGTCGCCATAGCTGAAACCGCCGCAGGCGACAAAGCCGATGAACTGATCGAGCCGTGCGCGGCCGGCTTGCAGGTCGCTCATGTGCACATCGAAGGTGTCGAAGCCAGCTTGCGCCAAGGCGTAGCTCATCTCGACATGGCTGTTGACGCCTTGCTCGCGCAGCACCGCCACCTTCGGCCGCGCGAGGCTCAGCGCCGGCGCCTGAGGCGCTTGAATGTCAAAGCTCAGGTGCAGATGCAGGCCGGCGTCATCGACGCGGCCCGCCGCTTCGTGCTCGGTATCGGCGCAGGCGGGGTTGTCGCGCAGGCGGCCGATGCGCCAGCTGACCTCGTCCCACGCCTGATGCAGATCGCGCAGCGGCGCGCTGAAGATCGCTTTCGCGTCGCGCCACACTTCCATCACGCCGCGTTCATTGGTCTTGCCGATGAAATGGCTGTGCCGCGACAGGCCATGCGCACGCAGCACCTGCATCACCTCGTTGCGTTGCGCCGTCGGCACCTGGATCACCGCCCCCAGCTCTTCGCTGAACAGCGCCCGCAGGCTCAGCTCGGCACGCCGCCCGCTGACCTGCCCGGCCCAGTTTTTCGAGTCACCGTATTCGGCACGGCTGTCGCTGATGCCGTCACCTTCGGTGACCAGCATGTCGATGTTCAGGCTCACGCCGACGTGGCCGGCAAAGGCCATCTCACAGGCCGTCGCCCACAGGCCGCCATCGCTGCGGTCGTGGTAGGCGAGCAGCCGGCCTTCTTCGCGCAATTGGTTGATCGCGTGGACCAGCGCGCGCAGCTGCGCCGGATCGTCGAGGTCAGGTGCATCGTTGCCGAACTGGTTCAGCACCTGCGCCAGCATCGAGCCGGCCATGCGGTTCTTGCCATTGCCGAGGTCGATCAGGATCAGCGTCGTGTCGCCGCCCAGCAGCTGCGGCGTCAGCGTGGGCCGCACATCGGCCAAGGTCGCAAAGGCGCTGACGATCAGGCTGACCGGCGCCGTCACCTGCTTCACCACCACTGCGGCCTCGGAGGCTGGCGTCGGTGCACCGACGCGGGCGCTGTCATCCTTCCAGCGGGTGCGCATCGACAGGCTGTCTTTGCCGACTGGCACGCTGATGCCCAGCGCCGGGCAGAGTTCCATGCCGACGGCGTTGACTGTGTCATAGAGCGCCGCGTCTTCACCTGGCTCGCCGCAAGCCGCCATCCAGTTGCAGCTGAGCTTGACGCGCGACAGCTCGATCGGCGCAGCCAGCAAATTGGTGATGGCCTCGCCGACTGCCATGCGGCCGGAGGCCGGTGCGTTCAGCGCAGCCAGCGGCGTGCGCTCGCCCATGCTCATCGCCTCACCGCGAAAGCCGCTGTAGTCCGCCAAGGTCACCGCCACATCGGCGACCGGCACCTGCCACGGCCCGACCATCTGGTCGCGGCTGTTCAGGCCCCCGACGGTGCGGTCGCCAATCGTGATCAAGAACCGCTTGCTGGCCACCGTCGGATGGCGCAGCACGTCGAAGGCCACGTTCTCCAGCTGCACATCGCTGAGGTCGAGCGCCGGCAAGTCGCGGCTGACACGGGCGACATCGCGGTGCATCTTCGGCGGCTTGCCGAGCAGCACATTCATCGGCATGTCGATGGCCTTCTCGCCGCCGGGGCCGTCTTCCAAGGTCAACGCCTTCTCATCGGTCGTGACGCCAACCACAGCAAACGGGCAGCGCTCGCGCTCGCACATCGCCTGGAACAGCGGCAGCGCCTCCGGCGACACCGCCATCACATAGCGCTCCTGGCTTTCGTTGCACCAGATTTCCTTCGGCGCCAGGCCCGACTCTTCGAGCGGCACCTGGCTCAGGTCGAAGCGGGCCCCGCGCCCGGCGCCGTCCACCAGCTCCGGGAAGGCGTTGGAGATACCGCCCGCACCGACGTCATGGATCGCAAGAATCGGGTTCGACTCACCAAGCGCCCAGCAATGGTTGATGACCTCCTGCGCGCGGCGCTGGATCTCCGGGTTGCCACGCTGCACCGAATCGAAATCGAGCTCGGCCGCATTCGCGCCGGCTGCCATCGAACTGGCGGCGCTGCCGCCCATGCCGATGCGCATGCCCGGCCCGCCAAGTTGGATCAGCAAGGTGCCGGCCGGGAATTCGACCTTCGCGGTCTGGCTGGCCGAGATGGTGCCCAGGCCGCCGGCAATCATGATCGGCTTGTGATAACCGCGCCGTTGCGCGGCATCGCCGATGCCAACCGTCTGTTCGTAGACGCGGAAGTAGCCGCCCAAATTGGAGCGGCCGAATTCGTTGTTGAACGCAGCGCCGCCGAGCGGGCCGTCGATCATGATCTGCAGTGGGCTCGCGATGTGTTCGGGCTTGCCGTAAGGCGATTGCTCCCAGGGCTCGTTCGTTCCCGGCAGGTGCAGGTTGGAGACGCTGAAGCCGGTCAGGCCCGACTTCGGCTTCGAGCCGCGGCCGGTCGCGCCTTCGTCGCGGATCTCGCCGCCGGCACCGGTCGACGCGCCGGGGAAGGGCGAGATCGCGGTCGGGTGGTTGTGCGTCTCGACCTTCATCAGCACATGCACCAGCTCCTGGCGCGGGCCGTATTGCGGCGCGTTGGTGAAGCCCTGTGGCAGCCAGCGCTCGATCTCGCCACCTTCCATCACCGAGGCGTTGTCGCTGTAGGCGATCACGGTGTGCTGCGGCGCGAGCTGATGGGTGTTGCGGATCATCTGGAACATCGAGCGTTCCTGTGCGATGCCGTCGATCGTGAACTGCGCATTGAAGATCTTGTGGCGGCAATGCTCGCTGTTGGCCTGCGCGAACATCATCAGCTCGACATCGGTCGGGTTGCGCTTCAGCTCGGTGAAGGCCTTGACCAGGTAGTCGATCTCGTCGTCGCTCAAGGCCAGGCCGAATTCGGTGTTGGCCGACGCCAGCGCCGCCTGCCCGCGGCCCAGCACATCGACCTGCGCCATCGGCTTGCCAGGCTGCTCATCGAACAGATGCACGGCCTCATCGCGGGCCAGCAGCACGCTTTCGGTCATGCGGTCATGCAGCAAGGCGGTGGCGGCCTGCAGCTCGGCCTCGCTGAGCGGCTTGGCTCCGCCGAGTAGCCCGGTCTTCAAGCTAAGGCGAAACTCGGTGACACGCTCGACACGGCGAATGCGCAGGCCGCAGTTGTGGGCGATGTCGGTCGCCTTCGAGGCCCATGGTGAAACCGTGCCGAGCCGAGGTGCCACGACGATCAACGCCCCTTCCGACGGGCCGTCATAGGCATCGCCATAGGCCAGCAGCGCCTTCAGCTTGCCGACCACCTCGGGCACGAGCGCGGTGTCGCTCCACACCCAGTGCACATGGCGCGCAGCGACACCATTGATGCGGGCGCTGATGGCTTGAAGCCGTGGCAGCAAGGCTTGGGCACGGAATGCGGACAAGGCGTTACCGCCCTCGAAGTGCAGCAGATGCTTGGGTGTGGAAGTCACGCTGGGGCTCGGCAAGTGGAGGCCCGACCCGCAGTGGGGTTGGCCGGTGGAAACCCGGCATTTTACGGGCCGGGTGAGACAATGCCGGCTCAGGACCTTGCGGCGAAGACAGGCTTTGCGCAGTCGAGTCCGGGCGCGCTGCCGCCAGCCATAGAGATCATTCCGCCATGACGATCACGATCAAAACCGCTTCCGATGTCGAAGGCATGCGCATCGCAGGCCGGCTCGCCTCCGAGGTGCTGGACATGCTGACCCCTCACGTCAAGGCCGGCATCACCACCGAAGCCCTCGATAAGCTCGCTCACGACCACATCGTGAATGTGCAGCAGGGCATCCCGGCGCCGCTGCACTACCAGCCGCCTGGCTACACGCCCTACCCCAAGTCGATCTGTACCTCGATCAACCACCAGGTCTGCCACGGTATTCCGAATGATCGGCCGCTGAAGAACGGCGACATCGTCAACATCGACGTCACCGTCATCAAGGACGGCTGGCATGGCGACACCAGCCGCATGTTCGTCGTCGGTGAAGGCTCGATCGCAGCGAAGCGGCTGTGCTCGCTGACCTATGAGGCGATGTGGAAGGGCATTGCCAGGGTCAAGCCGGGGGTTCGTCTGGGCGACATCGGCCACTCGATCCAGACCTTCGCCGAGAACGCCGGCTTCTCGGTCGTGCGCGAGTTCTGCGGGCATGGCATCGGCCGCAAGTTCCATGAAGAACCGCAGGTGCTTCATTACGGCCGCCCCGGCACACTCGACGAGTTGGTGCCGGGCATGGTCTTCACGATCGAGCCGATGCTCAACGCCGGCCGCCGCGACATCCGCGAAGCCGGCGATGGCTGGACCATCGTCACCAAAGACCGTTCGTTGTCAGCGCAGTGGGAACACACGGTCGTCGTCACTGAAACAGGCTACGAAGTGCTGACCGTGTCGGCCGGCAGCCCGCCGCCGCCGGCCTTCGTGACCGCCGCCACTGCAGCGGCGGCTTGAGCCTTCTCTGAAACTTCGTCAAACCTGCTTGAGGGGAGCCGCCCATGGCGGTCGGTGTTGACACCCTGCCGACGCCTGCGGGCGCGCGCAGCATCGGTGAGCAGCGAGCGCGCTTTCGCGAAGGCAAGGGCGCGCTGATTGCGCACTTTGCCGAATCGCGCGCTTCGGCGCCGGCCGCGTCGCGGCTGGTTCGCGCGCTGGCGCGGCATGCCGATGACATCCTCTGTGACCTCTGGCGCCATGCCGCGATGCCGCCCGGCGCCACGCTGGTGGCCGTCGGTGGCTACGGCCGCGGCGAGCTGTACCCGCATTCCGATGTCGATGTGCTGGTGTTGTTGCCGCCCGGCGATCAGCTCGCCACCGCACGCCTGGCCACGCCGGGCGCCGAGAACGATGCGCTGAAGTCGGCGATCGAAGGCTTCATCACTGCCTGCTGGGACATCGGACTGGAGATTGGCTCGAGCGTGCGCACCGTCGATGAATGCATTGCCGAGAGCGAACGCGATGTCACGGTGCAGACGGCGCTGCTCGAGTCACGCTACCTCAGCGGCTCGAAGCGGGTGTTCAATGCATTTCGCCGCGCCAATGCGCAGGCGATGGACCCGAAAGCTTTTCTGCGTGCCAAGACGCTGGAGATGCGCCAGCGCCATCTGAAATACGAAGACACGCCTTACTCGCTGGAGCCGAATTGCAAGGAAAGCCCCGGCGGCCTGCGCGACCTGCAAATGCTGATCTGGGTGGCGCGCGCCGCGGGCCTCGGCCAGACCTGGACGGAGCTGGCCAACAAGGGCCTGATCAAGCCCTTCGAGAGCAAGCAGCTGCAGCGCAATGAAGGGCTGCTGCGGCTGATCCGCGCGCGGCTGCACCTGGTCGCCGGCCG
>CAHJWV010000226.1 GCA_903643055.1 Burkholderiales bacterium
CCGCCATGCCTTCGAGCACGGTGTGGAGGGCGGCGACCTTGTGCGCCAGCACGGCCTGGAAACGCGTTTCGAGCAGGCGGTTGTTGCTCAGCAGATCGTTCAGGTCGCGGTAGAAGAAGCGGTAGCGCCAGATCAGCTCGAACAGGCTGTGCATGAAGAACCAGGCGTCTTCCACGTCGCGCACGCCGTCGCTGGCATTCAGCAACTCGTCGAGCTCGCATTCGTAGCCTTCGTAGAGCCGGTTGATCAGCTCGTCCTTGGCCGGATAGTGGTAGTAGAGATTGCCCGGGCTGATGCCGAGTTCGGCGGCGACGCGTGTGGTCGACACGTTCGGCTCGCCAAAGCGATTGAACAGCTCCAGCGCCGTTTCGAGGATGCGCTGCGCAGTGCGGCGTGGCGCCTTCTTGGCCATGTCGTCGTAGCCCCGGTTTTTGTCTCTGGGGCGACTCTAGCGCAACTGTGTGGCGCGCGCGGTAGGTGAACTGCCCGCTACGGTTTCGGCGGTGCGCGGCGTCGCGCGGACGGCTTGCGTGCGGCGGTGGCGTCGGATCGCGCCTTGTTCTTCTTGCCGGGGGCTTTGTGTTGACCGGTCGGCACCGCGGCGCCAAGCCGCGCCTCGAGCTCGGCGACGCGCGCCTTGAGCGCCTCGAACTCGGCGGGCGAGGGCACGCCGATCTTGTCGAGCGCCTTCGCCACGCGCTCCTCGAACAGGTTCTCGAGCTTGCCCCACTGACCGGCCGCCTTGGCACCGAACTCGCTGGCGAAGCCGCTCATGCGCGCTTGCGCCTGAGCCAGCGTTTCCTCGGCCGCCTGCTGCGTCTTCTTCTGCAGGCCGGCGCCGTCCTTCACCAGCGCATCGAACACCTTGCCGCCTTCGCGCTGCGCCCGGGCAAAGGCGCCGAGGCCGGCGAGCCAGATCTGCTGGGCGGAGTCCTTGATGTGGGCCGCGGATTTGTCGGTGTCGTCGCGTGTGCTGGCCATGTCGATCGATCTGTTCAGTTTTCCTTGCCGACGGCCACGTCGTAGCCGTGCTGCTTGAGCAATGCGTGCTGGCGCGCGCTTGCCAGGTCGGCTGTGACCATCGATTGCACCATTTCGTGCAACGTGATTTCGGGCACCCAGCCGAGGTCGGCCTTGGCGAGGCTCGCATCGCCCAAAAGGGTTTCGACTTCGGCGGGCCGGTAGTAGGCCGGGTCGATCGACACCAGCACGTCGCCGGGTTTTACCGCGGGCGCGGCGTCGCCGGTGATGGCGCGCACCACTGCCTTCTCATCCACGCCGGTACCGACGAATTCCAGCGCAATGCCCAACTCCGTCGCAGCGATGCGGATGAAGTCGCGCACGCTGTATTGCACGCCGGTGGCGATCACGTAGTCCTTGGCGTTGCTTTGCTGCAGCATCATCCATTGCATGCGCACGTAGTCCTTGGCATGCCCCCAGTCGCGCAGCGCGTCGAGGTTGCCCATGAAGAGGCGCGCCTCCAGGCCCTGTGCGATGTTGCAGAGGCCGCGCGTGATCTTGCGGGTCACGAAGGTCTCGCCGCGCCGTTCGCTCTCGTGGTTGAACAGCACGCCGTTGCAGGCATACATGCCGTAGGCCTCGCGGTAGTTCTTCGTGATCCAGTAGGCGTAGAGCTTGGCAACGCCATACGGACTGCGCGGGTAGAACGGCGTGCTCTCGCGCTGCGGTATCTCCTGCACCAGGCCGTACAGCTCGCTCGTGCTGGCCTGGTAGAAGCGCGTCTTGTGCTGCAAGCCGAGCAGTCGGATCGATTCGAGCAATCGAAGGGTGCCAATGGCGTCGACGTCCGCCGTGTATTCCGGCGCCTCGAAGCTGACCGCCACGTGGCTTTGCGCGCCGAGGTTGTAGACCTCGTCGGGCTGCACCTGCTGCACGATCCGGGTGAGATTGCTGGTGTCCGTCAGGTCGCCGTAGTGCAAATGCAGCTTGCGGTCGACGGCGTGCGGATCCTGGTAGAGGTGATCGATGCGCTGCGTGTTGAAGGAGGACGCCCGGCGCTTGATGCCGTGCACTTCGTAGCCCTTTTCGAGCAGCAACTCAGCAAGATAGGACCCATCCTGGCCGGTGATGCCCGTGATGAGCGCTTTTTTCTGTGTCATGTGCCGCGTGCTTTCTTGATCTGCGTGACGCGCCCGTACGTGTCGTCGAAACGGACGATGTCGTCTTCGCCGAGGTAACCGCCCGATTGGACTTCGATCACCTCGAGCATCGTCTTGCCGGGATTCTCGAGCCGGTGAACCACACCCAGCGGAATGTAGACCGACTCGTTTTCGCGCAGCAGGATCGTCTCGTCGTCGCGCGTGACCATGGCCGTGCCCTTGACCACCACCCAGTGCTCGGCGCGGTGGTGATGCATCTGCAGCGACAGCTTGGCACCCGGCTTCACCGTCAGCCGCTTGACCTGAAAGCGCTCGCCCGAATCCACGCTGTCGTAGGCGCCCCAGGGCCGGGCCACACGCCGGTGGTCGGTGGCTTCCGAATGCCCCGAGTTCGCCAGCAGGCTGACGACTTCCTTCACCTGTTCGAGGCAATGGATGCTGGCCACGAGCACGGCGTCCTGCGTGTCGACGATCACCAGGTCTTCGGTGCCGAGCGCGACCACCGGCCGCAGCGGCGCATGGACGAAGGTGTTGCGCGCGTTGAGCACGCTGGCCTTGCCGCTCAGACGATTGCCCTGCGTGTCGGCATCGTGCATGGCGGCCACCGCGTTCCAGCTGCCCACATCGCTCCAGGCGCCGGAAAACGGGATCACGGCTGCCTTGTCGTGCTTCTCGAGCACGGCATAGTCGATGCTGTCGTTGCGACAGCTCTCGAAGGCCTTTCGATCCAGCCGCAAAAAGCTGCCGTCGGTGACGCTGTCGTGCGTGGCCTGGCGGCAGGCCGCGAGGATGTCGGGCGCGTGGAGCGCCAGCGCATCGACCAGCGTTTTCGCGCTGGCGAGCAGGATGCCGGCGTTCCACAACATGTCGCCGCGAAGCAGCATCCGCTGGGCTTCTTCGAGTTGCGGCTTCTCATGGAAATGTGCGACGGCCCGGCCCGCGGGCGCTCCGGCTTCGTCGCCCAGCGTCCGGCCGGGCTCGATGTAGCCGTATCCGGTGCTCGGAAAGCTCGGCGTTATGCCGAAGGTCACGATGTGGCCCGCGAGCGCGGCGTCGACGCCCTGCTGGACGGTCGAGATGAAAAGCTTGATGTCCGGAATGTGGTGGTCTGCGGGCGCCAGCAATAGCAGTTCGTCAGGATCGGCCAGCAGCGCCGCGACCGCGACGGCCGCAGCCGTGCCGCGCGCCGCGGGTTCGAGGATTTGCCGGCCTTGGACGCCGCTGACTTCCATCGCTTCCTGCAGCATGAAACGATGGTCCTCGGCGCCGATGCAACTGACTTGGCTTCCCAGCCCCTTGAGGCGCTCCAGGCTCAATTGCAGCAGGCTCTTGCCGTCAACCAGCGGCGCGAACTGCTTGGGAAGTGCCTTGCGCGACAGTGGCCAGAGACGCGTACCGCTGCCGCCGCACAACACGATCGGATGGATCACAGGGACTGCTGCCATGATGAATTTCCTGAAATTGGCGCCGTTCGGGCCTGCCGAAAAGGGGCGCATTTGAAAACAAAAGCCAACATGTAAGAACTGTAACTCGCAATCCCGTCGGCCGATGTGCACGAATTGGGCTATGCCGGAAGTTTGACGCACCGCGGCGCAAGAGTTGGCGGCTGCCGAGCCGCAGGCGGCGCGCCTGAAGTCGGCCTCGGTCGCAGTGGGATAATCGAAAGTTGCCACGGGAGGTGGCTTTCTTTCAACAGCAACAGGGGACCTCATGATCCTGGTTACCGGGGGCGCCGGCTTTATCGGCGCCAATTTCGTACTCGATTGGCTTGCCCAAAGCGACGAAGCCGTCGTGAATCTCGACAAGTTGACCTACGCCGGCAATCCGGAAACGCTGGCGTCGCTGAAGAACCGCGCGAGCCATGTTTTCGTCCAGGGCGATATCGGCGACAGCGCGCTCGTCGGGCGCCTGCTGGCCGAGCACAAGCCGCGTGCGGTGGTCAACTTTGCCGCCGAATCCCACGTGGACCGCTCGATCCACGGCCCCGAAGACTTCGTGGAAACCAACGTGCTAGGCACTTTTCGCTTGCTCGAGTCTGTACGCGGCCATTGGAGCGCGTTGCCGGCGGACCAGAAAGCGGCCTTTCGGTTTCTGCACGTGTCGACCGACGAGGTGTACGGCTCGCTGTCGGCCACCGATGCGGCTTTCACCGAAGAAAACAAGTACGAGCCGAACAGCCCCTATTCGGCCAGCAAGGCCGCCAGCGATCATTTGGTGCGCGCCTGGCACCACACCTACGGGCTGCCGGTGTTGACAACCAATTGCTCGAACAACTACGGCCCGTTCCATTTCCCCGAGAAACTGATCCCGCTGATGATCGTGAACGCGCTGGCCGGCAAGCCGCTGCCGGTCTACGGCGATGGCATGCAGGTGCGCGATTGGCTGTACGTCAAGGACCATTGCAGCGCCATCCGCCGCGTGCTCGAAGCC
>CAHJWV010000227.1 GCA_903643055.1 Burkholderiales bacterium
GCACGGCGATGATCTTGCTGGGCTGGACCGGGGGCAGGTAGCTCAGGCTTGTGGCATCAAGCTCGCGCCCATCGTCCAGGCGCAGCGTGGTGTCGTCTTGCATCGTGCCCCAGAACGCGCTGCCGCCGATCAGCACGCGGCGCCGTTCCACACGCGGCCCGCGCATCACCGCCGGCAGTTCCTTGATCGGGAACTCGAAGTTCATGCGGCCTCCTGTTCGTGAACCAGTGCGGGCGAGGCGCTTTGCCGCAAAGGCGCGAGGTCGAACCAGACATGGATGTTGCCGGTGCCCCGCGCGTTCTCGTAGTCGGAAAGGGCTTCTCCCGGGGCCCGGCAGTCCTTGCCGCCGAGGGCTCCCAGCATTTGCAGGTAGTGCGCGCCGAAGGCCTCCCAGGGGAGCCGGCGGTACTCGTCATTCCACCGCTCCAGGATCTGGTCATGCCGGCCGAGGCGCATCAACTCGATCGCCCCTTTGTCGCTGGCGATGTTCTCGGGGCGGGAGACGTTGCTCTCGTGGTAGATGCGCGGATGGTTCGGCTTCCAATCAATCGCATTGAATTTGTGGCTGAGGGCGCCCGAAGCCAACAGCACGGCGCGCAATCCACTGCGGCGGATGCCTTCGCCGATGCTTTCGCCCGAGCTCAGGAAGTGCGACCAATCGCAGTTCTGGCACGAGCTGACGGTGACGACAGGCAGCTTGCTCTGCTCGAGCCTCAGCTGTTTGATGACGTTGATGGTGGCGTAGTGCCGGCCCAATTCCGGGTGGCTGATGGCCTTGTTGTAGCCGCCGCGTTCGCGCGACACCGCCTCGATTTCCAGCGCCAGCCGTGGCATGCCTTGGTAGTCGTAGGGCACACCATGCAGATACCACGGCATCTCGTCAGAGATGTAGGTGCCGGTGTAGCGCTCTCCCGCATCGATCAGGTGATAGCCGGTCGTGAACCAGTGCGAGTCGAGGATGACCACGACATCCGGGGCCACCGCAGCAATCTTTTCGCGCAGACGCGCATAACCTGCGATCAGGTCGGAGTCTTCACCATGGCCCATCAAGCGGCGGAACTCGTCGCACTGCATCAGGCCCGGATGGTGCGACACCATCGCCGCCCCTACGATCTTGCCGTTCATGTGATCTCTCCTTTTAACGCTGGCTGAAACTGGCGCGGAATGGCTTTTTCGGGACGACGACGTCTTTGACATCGCTGAAGAACTCGAAGCTCCAGTCGCCGCCCTCGCGGCCGATGCCGCTGCGCTTGATGCCGCCAAACGGCGCCGCGAGATCGCGGATGCCGAAGCTGTTGACCCAGATGAAACCGGTGCGCACCTGCTCGGCGACGGCAATCGCATGCGCCGTCTCTCCGTAGCAAACGCCACCCAGGCCGTAGTCGGTGCCGTTGGCCATCGCGATCGCTTGCGTGTCGTCCGAAAAGGTCTGCAGCGTCAGCACCGGGCCGAAGACTTCTTGCTGCACGATCTCATCGTCCTGATGCAGATCGGTCAGCATCGTCGGTTGGACATACTGCGCGCCGAAGGGGTGCGGGCTACCTCCCCACAGCAGCCTGGCGCCACCGGCACGCGCACGTTCGATGTAAGCCAAGACCCGTTCCACCTGCTTGGGGTGGATGATCGGCCCGACTTCGGTCGCGCTTTCGCGAGGGTCGCCGACCACCAGTTTTTCGACATGGCTGCGCATCAGGGCGACGAATTTTTCCGCGATGCGCTCGTGAACAAGGAATCGCGTTCCGGCCAGGCAAACCTGCCCTGCGTTGCGGTACATCAGTGCGCCAGTGGCGGCGGCTTGTTCCAGGTCGGCGTCTTCCAGAACGATGAACGGGCTCTTGCCGCCCAGCTCAAGGCTGCAAGGCACGAGGTTGGCACCGGCGGCCTGGGCGATGCGCTTTGCCGTCGCCACACTGCCGGTGAAGGAAATTCGGGCAATGCGCGGGTCTTCGACCAGCCGGGCGCCGGCGTTGCTGCCGGTGCCCTGCACCACATTCAGCACGCCTGGCGGTAAGCCGGCCGCCTGCGCTGCATCGGCCAGCAGCGAACAGGTCAGCGGCGCCCACTCGGGTGGTTTCAGGATGCAGGTATTTCCGGCCGCCAGCGCTGGGCCTAACTTCCAGGTTGACAGCATCAACGGCGCATTCCACGGCGTGATGATGACCACGACGCCGGCCGGATCGTGCTTGACGATGTGGCGCGCCTGCTCGGTCTCGATCGGCCGGTTCTGCAGGTCGAGCGCATGCTGGGCGAACCAGGTGATGTTGAGCATGGCGCGTGGCACGACGCCATGGCGCATGCGCGACAGCAGCACGCCGGCGTCATTGCTTTCGAGCCCACAGAAGGCTTCCGCGCGCTGGCCGATCTCTGCGGCGAATCGTTCGAGGTACGGCAATCGCTGCGCCGCGGTCATCGCGCTCCACGCGGGAAAGGCTCGCTGTGCGGCAATGATCGCCGCTTCGACATGATCGGCGGTGGCGTCGGCGATGCGCCCGAGCCGCCGCTGGTCGATCGGGCTGAAGAGCTCGAAAGTCTCGGCAGATGGAATGCGCCGGCCATCGATGTAGTGATCGGGCGAGACAGCGACGCCAGCGACGTCGAGCAGCGGAGAGGCCATGTCGGTTTCCTCGGATGTCAATCCAGCAACTTGCCGGGGTTCATGAAGCCGTTCGGATCGAGTGCGCTCTTGATGGCACGCATCAGCTTCATCTCGACGGCAGACTTGTAGCGGGCGGACTCGTCTCGCCTGAGCACGCCGAGCCCGTGCTCGGCCGAGATCGAGCCACTCCGTGCAACGACGGCGTCATGCACGAGGCGATTGATCGGCGCTTCGAGCGCGATGAACGCAGCCACCGCCTCGTCGCCAGATGTGCCCGGCGCGGGCGAGAGGTTGTAGTGCAGGTTGCCATCGCCGAGGTGGCCGAACACCACCAGGCGCAGGCCGGGGAACTGCCGCTCGATCTGTGCGTTCATGTCGGCCACGAACTCGGCGATTCGCGAGATCGGTAAGGAGATGTCGTGCTTGATCGTCTTGCCTTCCGCGCCTTGCGACTCGGAGATGTTTTCACGCAAGGCCCAGAGCTGCCGATACTGTGTCAGGCTCGACGACAGCGCCGCATCGGTGGCCAGCGCCTGGTCGAGCGCCGACTCCAGCAGCCGCTCGATTGCCTCGCGGGCCTGCGTCTCACCTTGGGCATCACTGAGTTCCAGCAATACATACCAGGGGGAACGTTGCGCCAGCGGAAAGCGCGATGCTGCCACGTGGCGCTCGACCAGCGCGATGCAGACATCGCTGATCAACTCGAAGGCGGTCAGCGATGCGCCCAGTTGGGCCTGCGCCACCTGAAGCAATTGCACGGCCTCATCGGGCGACGGCACCGCAACCAGCGCGACCGCCTGCCCGGCGGGCCGTGGAAACAGCTTCAAGGTCGCGGCGGTGATGATGCCCAGCGTGCCTTCGCTGCCGATGAACAGGTCGCGCAGGTCATAGCCGGTGTTGTCTTTTCGAAGGGCGCGCAGGCCGTCCCAGATCTCTCCGTCGGCGGTCACCACCTCCAAACCCAGGCAGAGTTCGCGGGCGTTCCCATAACGCAGCACCTGCACGCCGCCGGCATTGGTGGCGAGGTTTCCACCGATCGTGCAACTGCCCTGTGCAGCCAGGCTCAAAGGGAACAGGCGATCGGCCTCACGCGCGGCCTCTTGCAGCTGAAGCAGCGTCACCCCGGCTTCGGCGATCAAGGTGTTGTTCAGCGGGTCGATGCTGCGCACCCGGTTCACGCGCAGCAACGAGAGCACAAGCGCGGAGCCCGTACCGTCGGGCGTGCTGCCCCCGGACAGGCCGGTATTTCCGCCCTGCGGCACCACCGGCACGCGATGCCGATCACACCAACGCACGACCGCGGCCACGTCTGCGCTGGTGTCCGGTTGAGCGACCGCGATGGCACGGCCGGTCCACTTGCCGCGCCAGTCGGTCAGGAAGGCGGCCATGTCGGTGGCTTCGGTAAGCAGCCGCCCGGAGAACGCAGCGCGCAACGCATCGAGGTCGGTGTCACTCATGTCTGCTTTTCTTGATCGGCATCGATGAATCAGTAGGCGGCGCCGCTTGTTCGGCCACCAGTCGATACCGGCTGATCGGCGCGCTTGAACCGCGCGCGCAATGCGCGGGTCGCGTGCGCCAGGATCGTCGCGTCCACGCCGACGGCGACGAAGCGCGCACCGAGTTCGATGTAATGCCGGGCCAGCGTTTCGTCGACCGCGAGAATGCCGGGCGCCTTGCCGGCGGCCAGAATGCGCGGCAAGGCTTCTTCGATCGCGGCCCGTACTTCGGGGTGCGCGGGCTGTCCGATGAAGCCCATCGATGCCGACAGATCCGCCGGTCCGATGAAGACGCCATCGACGCCATCGACGGCCGCGATCGCGTCAATCTGCCTGAGCGCGGCGGAGGTCTCGACCTGAACCAGAAGGCACATCTCTTGATCGGCCTCTTTCAGATAGTTCGGATAGCTCGACCACCGAGACGAGCGCGCCAGGCCGCTGCCCACACCACGCACGCCGGCCGGCGGGTAGCGCATCGCACGCA
The DNA here is from genome assembly GCA_903643055.1 of Burkholderiales bacterium. Next base: position 4,577 of record CAHJWV010000227.1, read on the forward strand.
CTAGGTCGCGCGCCTGCTCAGCGGTCTCTACCATCGGCACGAGCAAGGTCTTGGCACCAACCTCCAGCACCTGCTTGATCAACGCCGTGCTGCCGTGAGAGATGCGGACGACCGGATGCGCCTTGTACGGGGCGATGGCTTGCAGTATCGCGAGGGTCGATCGCAGGTCATTGGGGCCGTGCTCGCCATCGATCAGCAGCCAATCGAACTCAGCGGTCGCGCAGAGTTCCGCCACATAAGGATCGGCGAGGCCCAGCCACAAGCCGATCTGCGCCGGCGAAGCGGTGAGCGCCTGTTTGAAACGGTTCGTCGGTGTCTGCATCACACGAACCTGACCGAGATCGAGCCGAGCGGTCCGTAGTCGGCATGAAAGGTATCGCCTGCGGCACAGGCCACGGGCCGCGTGAAGGAGCCGCCCAGAACGATCTCGCCGGCCGCCAAGCCTTCATCGTGCGGTGCGAGCTTGTTGGCGAGCCAGGCCACGCCATGGCCTGGATGATTCAGCACGGCGGCGCCCAGGCCCGACTCTTCGATGACACCGTTTTTGAACAGCAAGGCGCCGGCCCAGCGCCAGTCGACCGCGTCCGGTCTCATCGGCCGCCCGCCGATGACGATGCCTGCGTTGGCCGCGTTGTCGGCGATCGTGTCCAGCACCTTGCGAGGCGCCTTGCTCACTCGGTCGAACTGTTCAATGCGGGCATCAATCAGCTCCAGTGCGGGCACCACGTAGTCAGTCGCGTTGAGCACATCGAAGAGCGTGACGCCGGGCCCGCGCAGCGGGCGCGCGAGCACGAAGGCAAACTCGACTTCGAAACGCGGAACGATGAAGCGCGCCGCCTCGATCTCGCTGCCGTCGCGCAGCAGCATGCTGTCCAGCAGCGTGCCGTAGTCAGGCTCGGTGATGTGCGACGCAAGCTGCATCGCGCGCGAGGTCAGCCCGATCTTGTGGCCGATGACGGTACGGCCCTCGGCGCGCTGCAGGCGCATCCATTCGCGTTGAATGGCATAGCTGTCGGCCATGGACATCTCGGGAAAGCGCTTCGAGAACTGCTCGATCTGCACACCGGTGAGCTCAGACGTCTGCAGTTGCCGGGCCAGTGCCGCGACGGTGGCGCTATCGAGCATGGGGGTCTCCGATCTCCAGCGCCGTGTCGCGCTTTTTTGGGTGGGCGCTCAGTGTCGAGACGCGGCTTGCGACGAACAAGCAATCGATTCAATGCAATCTTCAAGGAATTCTTGATAATGAAGCGATGGCTCTGACCCGCTTCAGCCTTCGACAAATCGAAGCCTTCCTCGCCGTGGCCGAGCTGCACAGCTTCAGCGCCGCCGCTGAACGGATGGGTCTCACCGCTCAGGCAGTGAGCCAACTCGTCGCCGAGCTCGAGTCGGTCTTGTCCTTCAGGCTCTTTGACCGCACCACCCGGCGCGTCAGTGTGTCCAGCGCGGGCCGCGATTTTTTGCCGTCGGCGGAGACGGTGTGGCGGCACACGCTGGCCGCAGAGAGCGCCGCCAACGACGTGAGGAATCGCGCCGTGGGCCTGGTCCGGATCGGCGCGCCGCTGGTGCTGGCAAGCACCGCCGTGCCGGCGGCGATCAAGTCTTATCTGGCGGTGAGTCCGAAGGTGGTGGTTCGGGTGCGAGACCTGTCGGTCGAAGATCTGGTCGATGCGGTGGCCGCTGGCGATGTGGATCTGGCGGTCGGGCCGGACCGCCCGGCCGGCCCGTCGATCTCTCGCCAGGCCTTGTTCGACAGCCCGTGGGTTCTGTGGTGCTCGGCCGAGCACCCGCTCGCCCGGAAACGAACGCTCAAATGGGCCGATCTCCTGCAACATGCGCTGGTCGCGGCCGGCCACGACCACGAGCGCAGTGTGGCCCAGATGCGCGTGGGCGTTCCACAGGAGCAGCGCGTTACGCCGATCGATGTCGTCGACAACATTTCGACGGCACTCGGCATCGCGGCGCAAGGCTTGGCTGCGACCTTGGCGCCGGCCTATGTCGGTGTGCTTGCACCCATGTTCCAACTGGAGATGCGGCGTGTGACCGACCCGGAGACCGTGCGGAAGGTGTGCCTGTACACGTCTCTCGCCCGCAGCCTGTCTCCGGCGGCGCAGGGCTTCGCCGACTACCTCGCGGAGTGGTTTCAGGGCTGGCCGGGCCGCCAGATCGGAACAAGCCGTGGGCGTCATCGGTGAGCTGATGCTTAGCTGAATAACGACGCGGGCTCGATGCAGCCACTGCCCGGCACTTGGATGCGTACGCCTATTTGAGCCGGCATCTTTCAACTTGAATGCCGTGTCTAGGTGGAACTGAGCCGATTTATTCAAGTCCGTTGATGCCGGATCAATAACTTGGCGTCGTAATTTGGCGTGTTGGTTTGGCGCTGTGGTTCGCGACAGGTGCAGGCATGGCCGGATCACAGCGCATGTCAGGCCTTGCTGCAATGGGTCACCGTGGCAATCAATCGTGCGCCGCAGCTGGTGCGATGGCCCTCATAGGCCACGGGCGTGCCGTGGTAGGTGTCGTGAGGATCGCCTTCGGCAATGATGCAATTGTTGTGGCCATGTTT
>CAHJWV010000228.1 GCA_903643055.1 Burkholderiales bacterium
CGCCCTGGCCGAGAGCCCGAACCAGCCGCAGGTTGAGGTCTACTACCGCCTGCGCACCCGCCGCACGCACCGCAAGGCCGGCAACGTGGCCGACTTCTGCCGCCGCTGGGGCAAGGACTACCGCTACATGGTCGTGCTCGACGCCGACTCGGTGATGAGCGGCGACTGCCTGACCTCGATGGTCAAGCTGATGGAAGCCAACCCCACCGCCGGCATCATCCAGACCGCGACGCAGGCCATTGGCCACGTCACGCTGCATGCCCGCGCACAACAATTCGCCTCCCGCGTGACGGGCCGCCTGTTCACGCTGGGCATGCAGTTCTGGCAACTGGGCGAATCGCACTACTGGGGCCACAACGCCATCATCCGCGTGCAGCCTTTCATGGACCATTGCGCGCTGGCGCCGATCAAGGGCACCGGCGGCATGTCGGGCGGCATCATGTCGCACGACTTCGTCGAAGCCGCGCTGATGCGCCGTGCCGGCTACCACGTGTGGCTGGTCGCCGACCTGGTCGGCAGCTACGAGCAGCAACCGCCGGACCTGCTGGCCGAGCTGCAACGCGACCGCCGCTGGTGCCAGGGCAACCTGCAGAACGCTCGCCTGATGGCCGAGCCCGGCATCCACCCGGTTCACCGCGCGATGTTCGTGACCGGCACCATGGCCTACGTTTCGGCGCCGCTGTGGCTCGCGTTCCTCACGCTCGGCACCGCCCTGTGGCTTACGGGTTCGAGCCTGCTGGGCAACTTCAACGTGCTGCCGATGGAACTGGTCGGCCTGTGGCTGTGGACGCTGTGCCTGCTGTTCCTGCCCCGCATCCTCGGCATTGCCGCCGTCGTGATGCGCGGCGAGCAGCGCCAGTACGGTGGCATCCGCGGCCTGCTGAAGAGCTCGGTGCTCGAAAGCGCGATGGCCATCGTGCAGGCGCCGGTCCGCATGATCGCGCACTCGCTGTTCGTCGTGGTCGCCCTGACCGGCATCAAGCTCGACTGGAAGTCGCCGCCGCGGGAAGCCGCCGCCGTGCCGTGGCGCGACGCCGCCAACACGCTGGCGCCGATGAGCCTCGTCGTCGTCGCGCTGGCCCTGGGCATCGCCCTGATCGACCCGAGCGCGCTGGTCTGGCTGATGCCGGTCGGCCTGCCGCTGCTGCTGGCCATCCCGCTGACCGTGCTGACCAGCCAGATCGGCATGGGCATCACGCTGCGCGAACGCGGCTACCTGCTGATCCCGGAAGAATCGCGCTCGCCGGCCGTGTTGCGCCGCGCCTGGATGCATGCGCTGCGGCTGTCGCGCCCGGTTGCGGTGACGGCCTGATCGATATCTCGCCTTTGCATCGCGCCTTGGCGCAAGTGAAAGCCGGCCCCAGGGGCCGGCTTATTCATGGCGCTGGCAGCAGCGCTGCTGCCGCCGTTGCTCACAGCCCCACTGTCAGCCGCGCAATCGGCACCTTCTCACCGATGCCGAACTTCAGCGCCGCGGCATCGACCTGCCGCGGATCGGTGAAGGTGCCGAACAGCCGGTCCCACACCGACAGCAAGACGCCGAAATTGCTGTTGTAGTGCGCCGGGTCGTCGCTGTGGTGGATGTGATGGCTGGCCGGCGTGACCAGCAGCCAGTCCAGCCCCTGCAAGCGCCAGTGCACGTTCAGATGCATCCATGAGTTGGTGATCGAATAGAACAGCAGCAGTCCGGCGCCGATCCACCAGGGCGAGACATCGAGCAGCGGGCTCGCGAAGATGTACGGCAGGTTGAACAGCGCCTGCTGCAGGATCGAGCTGCGGGCGCCGGCCAGCCAGTACATGTGCGTCGGCGCATGGTGCCAGCGGTGCACGCGCCATAGCAGGCCCAGGTGCACCAGCCGGTGCACCCAGTAGGCGCCGAAGTCCGCCACCACGAGGTACAGCGCAAGGCGCGCTGCAAAAGGCCAGCCGCCGATCGCCGCCGGCCAGGGGCCGCGCACGTCGACCCAGCGGTTCACCCACTGCGCCGCCTGAACCACTACGAGCGCGGAAAAGATCGCGGCCAGCAGGTCGCCGAGCAGTACCTTGCGCCAGGCGATGCGACGCGCGCCCCAGCGCGATTCGAGCCATCCGCAGAGCCCGAGGTTCAGCAGGAAGATCAGGCTGCCGAAAACAGCCGGGTGGAAGAGGTATTTGGACACGAGCTGGACAACGACAAACGGCCTCAAAGCCGCGGCATGCCGCCACCGCCGCCCATGCCCGGCAGCCCGCCCATGCCCTTCATGCCGCCCATGCGCTTCATCATCTTCATGAGGCCGCCGCCCTTCATCTTCTTCATCATTCCCTGCATCTGCTCGAACTCGTTGAGCAGGCGGTTGACTTCCTGCACCTGCACGCCGGCGCCGGCGGCAATGCGGCGCTTGCGCGTGGCCTTGAGCAGTTCGGGCTTGCGGCGCTCCAGCGGCGTCATGCTCTGGATGATGCCTTCCTTGCGCCGGATGTCGCGCTCGGCGCGCGTCATGTCGGCCTCGGTCGCCTTGGCCGCCATC
>CAHJWV010000229.1 GCA_903643055.1 Burkholderiales bacterium
GCGCGAGCTACCGCAACTTCTTTCCGCCCGAGGCGCAGTGGCAGTTCACCGGCCTGCGCCTGGCGCGGGACGCGTGATGGCCCACGTTCTATTCGCCGCCGTCACCACGTGAGCCGACGACTTTCAACGCCGCCGAGCGCACCGTTCCCCGGCCTTCATCCTTGGCCTTGTAGCAGGCCGCATCGGCTTCGGCCAGCCAGACCGCGGTGCTGGGCGTGGCCGCACTCAGCGACGCCACGCCGATGCTGGCGCCAACGCCCAGCGTGCGGCGCTCCCAGTTCAGCTGGATGGCTGAGATCGCCGCACGCACGTTCTCGGCGATGCGCATCGCCACCTCGTGCGTGCAGCCTTCGAGCAGCAACGCAAACTCGTCGCCTCCCAGCCGCACAGCAAGGTCGCTGGCGCGGATGCGCGAGGTGATCGCGGCCGCCACGGCCCGCAGCATCGCGTCGCCCGCCGCATGGCCGCAGCTGTCGTTCACCGGCTTGAAGTGATCGAGATCGATCACGACGATGGCCGCTGGCAGCGCGCGCGGTGAGGCGGCGAACAAGCGGTGGGCGCGCTCCTCGAAGGCCGTGCGGTTAGCCAGGCCCGTCAACACATCATGCGAGGCCGACCACTCCAGCTGGGCACGCGCGGTGATCTGCTCGTCGATGTTGTTCAGTGTCCAGATCGTTCCGGCCGCGGCATCTCGCGGATTGATCGGCCGGCCGCGCAGCTCGGCCCAGAACAGCGAACCGTTGGCACGCAGCATCTGCCATTCACCCACATAAGACTCGCCTTGCCGAAAGGCCTTGCGCACCTGCGGAATGAAGCGCTGATAGTCGGCATTCGACGCGAAGATCATCTGCGTCGGCCGGCCCAGCATGTCTTGCTCGGTGCGCCCGAAGAGGCGATTGAACTGCGCACTCAGCAACTCGAAGCGTTCGGACCGCGCAAAGGCAATGCCGATGGGCGCGGCCGCCATCACGGAGCTGAGCTTGGCAAGCACCGCCGCGTTGTCGCTCTCCAGTCGGGCGCGCTCGATGCCCACGCGACGAAGCACACCGGCCAGACGGCCGATCTCGCCACCGACCTGCGGCCAGGGCACTTGCGAATCATCTTGCCCATCGAACAAATGTTGCGCCCGATGCTCCAGCTGCGACAGCGGCCGCAGCAGCCACCACAACAGCGCCAGCATCAGCAAAGACATCGACAGCGTCATGCCGGAGGCCCACCACAGCGCGCGTTCCCGCGCCTCACGCAGCGGCACCAGCAGCTTGGCCCGTGGGGTAGCGCGCCACATCATCCAGCCGGTGGCGCGCACCGTGGCTGCGCTGACCATCTCGGTCGAATGCTCGACGCGAAAGCCGTTCGGATCGAGGCGGCTTCCCGCGTCGGCCCATTGCCGATAGGCCTCGCCCAGCCGTGGATCGGCCGAGACCTGCGCCAACAGGCTGAGCTGGTTGCTGTGCGCCACGATGCGGCCTTTCGCATCGGTCACGGCCAGCAGCATCTGGCTGTTCGTACCGGGCGGATCGATCAGATCGCCGATCAGCTCGCCGTCCGACAGTCCAAGCACGCCATGCAAGACGCCATACAGGCCACCCGCGTTCTTTAGCGGATAGGTCAGGATGATCGAAGGCTGCCCGGTCACGGGGTGCGGAAGGGGCTCCGAGACCACGGGCTGCTGATCATCGATCGTGCGCCGAAAGTAGCCCTGATCGCTCACGTTCCATTCCGGCCGGCGCACGCCACGGGCGTCGCCCATGGCAAGCAATTGCCCATCGGGCGCGGCGACATAGACGTTGGTGAAGAGCCGCATCAGTACGGGCTGGTTGCGAATGAATTCGAGCAGCCGCGTTTTGTCGCCGAGCGTGGAGGCGTCGAGCCGGGCGCCCGTGACCGCGAGCGCTGCCTGCACATTCGCCATGCGCCGAGACAGGGTGTTAGCCGCACGCGCGGTTGCGCGTAATTCGCGCACCTGCTGAGCGATCAGAGTGTCTTGCTCGGCCCGATGAATCAGCAACCCGGTGGTGGCCACGATGCCGGTCGCCAAGGCCGCCACCGACACCAGCGTGATGCGCACCTTCAGCGAATTCAACGCTGATTTGAGCCGCAGGCTCCAGTTCGTTCCAGCAGGGGAAGATGGCAACACGTTGAATCGATCCGCAAAGTATGGAATGCATATCGGCATGCATTCCTTCGCCTTGAGGGTTCGGCGCTGCGGGCACGCGGCGGCTCAGGGGCTCACGTCATTGGCTGTTCAGCACGGCCAGCACATCGGAGCGGAACTCCCGCTGGTAGAGCACGTAGATCACGCCCGCCGTGGCCACCAAGAAAACCAGCGGCGAAATGAACCAGCCGATGGCCGCGAACGACAGGTAATACGCGCGCACGCCATCGTTGAAGGTCTCGGCCGCCATGCTGACCACACCGCCGGCTTTCTTCGCGAAGGCCAGACGGCGTACCTCACCGGCCGCCCCTTGCTCGATGAACTGGGAAGCCTCGGGTGCTGCCGCCACCAGCAAGGCGCCGAAGGTGTATTGCCGCATCGACCAGGTAAAGCGGAAGAAGGCATAGACAAAGATGCCCAGCAGCAGCACGACCTTCAGGTCGAACACCAGCACCGAAGTGCGCGCGGCGAAGGGCAGGTCACGCACCAGTTCGGTGGCCTTGTCGGTGCCCAGCACCGCCAGCAGGCCGCCAATG
>CAHJWV010000230.1 GCA_903643055.1 Burkholderiales bacterium
CTCTTGCCCCCTTGCTGTCCAGCTGGATGCTGATTGCAGCAGCTGCGTTACCGGCCTACGCGTCAGAAGAACCCAAGGCTGCCAAGCCTGATGCGGCCAAAGGACAAAAGATATCGAATGACGTCTGCGGTGCCTGCCACACCAGCGACGGCTCTCGTGGCAGCCCGGCCAATCCGATCTTGCAGGCGCAGCATCCGGAATACCTAATCAAGCAGTTGAGCGAATTCAAAGCCGGCAAGCGTGCCAATCCGGTCATGCAAGGTTTTGCTTCGCAGCTCAGCGAAGAAGACATGAAGAACGTCGCGGTGTTCTATGGTTCGAAGCCAACCGCCAAACCGGGCTTTGCAAAATCCAAAGACACGGTGTCGCTCGGCGAAAAAATTTACCGGGGCGGCTTGTCTGACCGATCCGTGCCAGCCTGTGCCGGCTGCCACAGCCCCAACGGCGCAGGCATCCCGTCACAGTACCCCCGCCTTCGCGGCCAGCACGCGGACTACACCGAGGCACAACTGCTGGCCTTCCGTGCAGGCACACGTAAAAACAGCCCGCAAATGGCTGGCATCGTTGCGAAGTTGAACGACAAGGAAATCAAGGCAGTAGCCGACTACATTACCGGTTTGCGCTGAATCTGGGCGCTTTGTCGCATCAAAGGCCAGTCCGAAGACCCGCCTTTTCATGGTTGCCCGCTGAAAAGACCTTCTTTTGCAGCGCTTCTTTGAAATCTTCGAGTGAACCGCCGCGCCTATAGTGTTCGAACCGAACTTCAGGCGGTCACCACCATGCCCTACGTCCAGCGCGGCCCTGACGGTCAGATCGAAAGCCTGCATCGCCACGGGGACGCAGGCATGGAATTTCTGCCCGATGGCCATGCGGACTTGATGTCCTTCATCGGGCACAGCACCTCGGGATCCAGCGACTTCGGCCGACTCGATGCCGATTTCGTCCGGGTGATTGAAGACGTTATTGACACCTTGATCGTCAAGAACGTCCTGAACATCACCGACCTGCCGGGTGAAGCCCAAGCCAAGCTGTTCGCCCGCAAGAGTTTTCGCGAACGTTCTGCGCGCAATTCACTGCGGCTGTTTTCAGATACCCAGTTTGGCGCCGTGATCGACGACACGAATTTCGGTGATCTTCGCTGAGCCCGGCCAGGCCGCGGAACCCTTGCGTAAGTTCAGCATTCCAAGTTCGACCAAGAATCACCAAGCGCGCGGTTTTGCGGGCGACAGGAGTTGGCATGCATTTCCACAAAGATCGAGGTTTCGTTCATCCACAGGCATCGGAAATCACACCGAAAGCGGTTTACGCACGTCGCCGCGAGTTGCTGCAGCTTCTGTCGCTGGGTGCTGGAGGCACTCTGGCTGCTTGGGCATCACGGGATGCACAGGCGCAAATCACCGCGAGGCCCAACAAGCTCGCCGCATTGGCCGGAGCACGTAGCAGCGTGGCCGGAGCCATCACGATGGACAAGCCCACGGCCTATAACGACGTCACGAGCTACAACAACTACTACGAGTTCGGCACGGACAAGTCCGACCCCGTGCGCAATGCAGGCTCTCTGAAAACCCGCCCCTGGACAGTTGCCATCGAAGGCGAGGTCAAGAAGCCCAAGGTTTATGACATTGAAGAGTTGCTAAAGCTAAGCCCGATGGAAGAGCGCATCTACCGGCTGCGTTGCGTTGAAGGCTGGTCGATGGTGATCCCATGGGTCGGCTACTCGCTGGCCGAATTGATCAAACGCGTCGAGCCGACCAGCAACGCCAAATACGTCGAGTTCATCACCCTGGGCGATAACAAGCAGATGCCTTATCTCGGCTCACGCGTGCTGACCTGGCCTTATACCGAAGGCCTGCGCCTGGACGAGGCCATGCATCCGCTGACGCTGCTTTCATTCGGTCTCTATGGCGAAGTACTGCCCAATCAGAACGGCGCCCCCGTCCGGCTTACCGTGCCCTGGAAATACGGCTTCAAGAGCGGCAAGTCGATCGTCAAGATTCGCTTCACCGACAAGCAACCGTTGACTTCATGGAACCACGCCGCAGCGCAGGAATATGGTTTCTATTCGAACGTCAATCCAACTGTTGATCATCCCCGCTGGAGCCAGGCCGCTGAGCGGCGCATCGGCGAAGACGGCTTGTTTGCCAAGAAGCGACCGACCTTGATATTCAACGGCTACGAGTCGCAGGTCGGTCAACTCTATGCAGGCATGGACTTGAAGAAACTCTTCTGATGATGCGTGCCGTTCGCAGCCCTGCTCCACCGCCATCGCCCGCCCATGTGCGCCCTGCGCTGCTGCACCCGCTTGCCAAGCCACTGGTGTTCATCGTTTGCCTGCTGCCCTTTGCTTGGCTCTTTTATGGCGCATTGGCCAACATGCTGGGGGCCAATCCGGCCGAAGCCCTGATTCGCGCCACTGGTGACTGGACACTGCGATTTCTTTGCATCACCTTGGCCGTTACGCCCTTGCGCGTCTGGCTGAAGCAGCCGGTCTTGGCTCGCTTTCGTCGCATGCTGGGGTTGTTTGCATTCTTCTACGGCACGCTGCATTTCCTGGCTTATGCATGGCTCGACATGAGTTTCGATCCACAAGCCATCATTCAAGACATTCCCAAGCGGCCGTTCGCGCTGGTGGGTTTTCTGTCGTTTGTGTTGATGATTCCGTTGGCTGCTACGTCGTTCAATCGTGCGATCAAAGCGATGGGAGCCAAGCGTTGGCAGGCACTGCACAAGATGATTTACGGCATCGTGCTGCTCGGACTACTGCATTTCTTCTGGATGCGTTCGGCCAAAAACAATCTGGCGGAAGTCGCGGTCTATGGCGCAGTCATCGGGGCCTTGCTCGGTTGGCGGCTTTACCGCTCTTTGCGCATCACACGCTGATACCGCTTCGGCTGACAAGCACCTGAGCACTCATTTCCATCGACGATGGGATGAATTCGAACTTCAGCGGCGACGGCCTCGTGCGGCAGGGTGCTGACCTGGGAGAGGCATGGCCGGTGCGGGCGTCATGGTTTCGAGACTCAAACGCCAGCCCGGCAAAAGAAGCTGCAATGTTTTTGCGGCGATGGCGTTGACTTCGATCAGCAACATGCCCGGCGCTTCATCTATCACTCGTCCGCCTGCGCGTGTAACGACTTCCGGGGCATCGATCGTGGCATCTCCCCCGCAGTGCTGGGGGTCGCTGCCGGAATAACGGAGGACATAGCGACTCATGAGGGCGTCTTCGAAGTGCGGGGGTTGCTGACAGGCGTAGGCAGCCTTTTCATGATACGCCGCAGGGGCTCATTGCGCGAGCCCTGCCCCTTGAAGCAATGGTGGCAAACCCAGGTCATATGCCACAGATAAGCCCAATTTAACGATGGCATCGGCCCGGTCGGTGTTGCGCTCCATCTTCAACACCGTCGGATTCAAAGCCAGCCGGCGCGCGATGATGCCGGTTACCGACGGGCAGGCCATCGAGGTGCCGTCCATGACACCGAAATGATCGCCAGGGATGCAGGAAATGATGCCCACGCCGGGTGCAGTCAAATCGATCTCGGGGCCCGTATTGGAAAAATCAGCGATGAAGCTGTGATCCTTG
>CAHJWV010000231.1 GCA_903643055.1 Burkholderiales bacterium
GTTCTACCGGCCGGCGAAAAATGCAACCCGAGGAGGATTTCCATGAGCCACGACACCGCCATTCACCACATCGCCTCGGCCCCTCCGGTGCCCGTTCCACCCGGCCATGTCGGGCCCCTCGTCATTCCGGGCACGGGGCGCAAGGTCTGGTGGACGGGCCGGGTGGCGATCGGACTGCGTCACGAACCGAAGCCGCACAGCGCGCTGGTGGCACACTCCGCGCTCTGGGTGCAGAGCCTGATGCTGAACAGCAGCACCCCGTTCACTGACTGATGGACCTGCGGCGTGCTCGCTCGCCAGAGCCTGCGCTGCAGCGTGACGGTAGCTTGTCGTCAGAATTGGCGTCAGAAAGGTGAACCGATGAGATGAACGATGGCGGCGGCGGCCTCTGAGGCTGGCGCTGCTGGATTCGATTCCTGTGAACAGCGCGCGGGGGCGACAACAAGGGCGCGCTTCGCATGCCCACGCGAGATGGATTGGCGCAAGCCGATGTTCACGATTCGATCAGCGTTGCCATCAGGTAAGGAATGGCTTGTGGCCGGTTGGCTGCTGGTCGGCCTGATGCTGCCTGCGGCGCCGCTCAGCACGGCAGCGCAAATCACGCCCAATGAAGCTGGCATGAATGTGCCGCGCTCTGCCGATCGGCTGATCGAGAAGGCCGGCAGGACGCTGACGCTGAGCGGCCTCTCAGGGCGATCCGAAGACATCCGCCGCGCAGCGAGTTACGACCCTCGCGGCGCGGCGGCATGGGCCGACGAGGCGGTGCTGCAGGCGCGCGCTGATGCCAACCGGGTCGCCGAGCTGCGTGCATTGCGGCTGCTGGTGCGGGCCGAGAGCCTGCTCGACGAGAGCGATGCGGCGATGAGCCACATCGAAGCGGCGCTCGCTCTGGCGCGAGCCCTGAACGAGCATGAAGCGCTTGCCGAACTGCTGATCAGCAAAGCGGTGGTGCTGAGCTACCAGCAGCGTGCCGACGAAGCGGCCTTGTCCTTCGATCAGGCCGAGCAACTCGCGTTGCGCCATGGCCTGCAGCACGCGTTGATCGAGGGCCGAACCGAGCGCGGCACTTTCTATGGCTGGAGCGGGCGCACCGCCGAGGCCTTGACCTTGCTCAATCAGGCCTATGAGGGGGCTGACGCGCTCGCTGACCGCATGCTGATGGCCGGTGCGCTGTCTTCGCTGGCCGATCTGCAGGGCTCCTCGCGCTCGTCGCCGCGCGAGCGCCAGATGGCGGTCGACCAATTCAGGAAAGCGCTGACCTTGGTCGACCTCCACATCTACCGCGTCGAGGCCGCGCACCTGATGCACAACCTGGGCGTGGCGCTGTACCGGCAGGGCGAACGGGCCGAGGCGCGGCGCCAGTTCGAGCAGGCGCTGGCCGTCGCGCAGCTGCTGCACGACAAGCTGACGGTCGCCTACATCGACTACCGGCTGGCGATGATTTCGCTGGACGAAGACAAGCCTGCCGAGGCCGAGCGCGGCTTGGCACATGCCCGTCCGACCCTGTATTCGGTGGGCTCGCCGATCCTGCAGATGAAGGAGCGGCTGGCCACCGCCGAAGTGCTGTCGCGGCAAGGGCGGCGCAGCGACAGCCTGAAGGCATTGGAAGAAGCGCGCGAGCTGCAGCTGCAAGCCCAGGACAAGGTGCGCGACGTGGCCTATTACGAAGCTGCGGCAAAGATCCACGCCCGTGCCAGCGACACGGCCAAGGCCTATGAGCAAATGCAGTTGCTGCGCGATGCCGAGCGCGCGAATGCCGAGATGGCGAACGATGCCTTGGCCACCGAGCTGCGGGCGCGCTTCGATGTGCAGCGCCAGGAGCATGACAACGCGTTGCAGGTGGCCCATGCCCGTGAAGACGAAGCGCGGCGGCTGCTGTTCTGGCTGGTGCTGCTGTCGAGTGTGTTGCTGATGGGCGGCCTGGGGCTGACGCTGCATCTGCAGGTACGGCAAAAGCGGCGCTTTGCCGAACTGGCGCTGCGCGATGAGCTGACCAGCCTGCCCAACCGGCGCAGCATGCTCGATCAACTGGAAGAGCAGCTGCGCGGCCGGCGCGAGAACGACGCGGGCCTGCATGTCGCGGTGCTCGACCTCGATCACTTTAAGCAGATCAATGACTGCCACGGCCATGACATCGGCGATGCGGTACTGCGCGCCTTCACGATCGCTTGCCAGCCTTTGCTGCGCGATTCCGACCGGCTGGGCCGCATCGGCGGCGAAGAATTCCTGCTGCTGCTGCCTCATGCCGATGAAACCAGTGTGCATGCCATCTTCGAGCGCATGCAGCATGCGCTCGCGGCGGTGCGCGTGCCGGGTGTCAGCTTCGAAAAGCGGCTGAGCTTCAGCATGGGCGCGGCGCGCGCCGGCACCCACGATGGCGTGCATGCGCTGCTCAAGCGTGCGGATGAGGCGCTCTATGCCGCGAAAGCGGCAGGCCGCAACTGCTGCATCGTGGTCGGGGTGCCGACCGGCCCGAACAGCGCATCGCCCTTACCGCGATCGCTTGCGGCCAAGGCCGTGAATCAGCCGGCGCTGAACACGTAACGCAGCTGCTGCCGATAGCGCTGCCCCGGCCGGATCACCGAATCCGGCCACTCCGGGTGGTTCGGGCTGTCGGGCGCGAACTGCGGCTCCAGGGCGACGCCGGCGTGGCTGGCATAGCGGCCGCCGTCGCGGCTCAGCGTGCCTTCGAGCCAGTTGCCGCTGTACAGCTGCAAGGTCGGCAGCTGCGTGAACAGCGCCATTTGCAGCCGGCCATCGCCGGAGCGGAGTTCGGCCGCTGGCAGCTGACCGCTGGCGCACGCGCCATCCAGCCAGTAGGCATGGTCGTAGCCGCGCGGGCCTTGCTGCTCGGGGTCGAGCCGCAGGCGTTCACCGATCGTGTGCGGCGTGCGGAAGTCGAAGCCGGTGCCCATCACGGGCTTGCGCTCGCCGGTCGGTATCTGCGTTTCGTTCGTCGGCAAAAAGGTGTCGCCCGCAATGCGCAGTGAATGGTCAAGGCAGCTGAGCCCATCGCCATTCAGATTGAAATAAGCGTGGCTGGTCAGGTTGACCGGGCAGGGCGCGCTGACGGTGGCCTCGTAAGTGAGGCTCAGGCTCAGGTCATCGCCCAAGGCATAAGTGGCCGTGGCCTCCATCCGGCCGGGGTAGCCCTGGTCGCCCTCTTCCGAGACGAGCGACAGCACCAGCTCGCGTGGTGAATGCGAGACCAAGGCCCAGTCGCGGTGATCGAAGCCATCGCCGCCATGCAGATGGTTGCGGCCTTCGTTGGCCGTGAGTGTGTAGTCGTGGTCATCGAGCTGGAAGCGCGCATTGGCGATGCGGTTGGCATAGCGGCCGATGGTGGCCCCCAGGCCGCTTTGCTGGCGCCGGTAGCCGTCGGCATCGGGGCAGCCGAGCAGCACCTCGCGGCGCGTGCCATCGGCCATCGGCACCGAGCAGCCGTCCCAGATGGCGCCGTAGTTCAACACGCTGATGCGAAGGCCAGCCGCGTTTTCCAGCGTGAAGAATCGATCGGAAGAAGGCATCGCGCTCAGGCTCCGTGCGGGTAAGCGTCGAGGATCTGGCCGATGCGCTTCAGTTCGTCATCGCCGAGCGCGGCGGCTTGCACGGCGCGCAATGCATCGCTGATCTGCGACTCGCGGCTCGCACCGATCAGCACCGAGGTCATGCCGCGGTGACGCAAGATCCAGGTCAGCGCCATCTGCGCCAGCGTCTGGCCGCGTTCGCGGGCGATCTGGTCGAGCGCGCGGATCGCATCGAGACGTGCCGGCGTGATGTCGGTCGGCTTCAGGAAATGGGCCCGCGAAGCGCGTGAATCGGCCGGCACCTGGCCCGACAGATAACGGTCGGTCAGCATGCCCTGCGCCAGCGGCGAGAACGCGATGCAGCCGATGCCTTCTTCATCCAGCGTGCGCAGCAGGTCTTTCTCGACCCAGCGGTTGAGCATGCTGTAGGCCGGCTGGTGGATCACGCAGGGCGTGCCCAGCTCGCGCAACAGGCGCGAGGCTTCACGCGTCAGTTCGGCCGGATAGTTCGACACACCGACATACAACGCGCGGCCGCTGCGCACGATGTGATCGAGCGCGCCCATGGTCTCGGCCAGCGGCGTGTTCGGGTCCGGGCAGTGGTGATAGAAGATGTCGACATAGTCCAGGCCCATGCGCTTCAGGCTCTGGTCGAGACTGGAGACCAAGTACTTGCGCGAGCCGCCTTCGCCATAAGGGCCGGGCCCCATCGTGTAGCCGGCCTTGCTGGAGATGATCAACTCGTCGCGGTACGGCGCCAGGTCGGTGCGCAGCATCTCGCCGAAGTTCGATTCGGCCGAGCCGGGCGGCGGGCCGTAGTTGTTGGCCAGATCGAAATGGGTGATGCCGTGGTCGAAGGCGTAGCGCACCATCGCGCGCGCGTTCTCGTAGCGGTCGACGCCGCCGAAGTTGTGCCACAGGCCGAGCGAGACGACCGGCAGCTTCAGGCCGCTGCGCCCGCTGGGCCGGTAGGGTTGGGTCTCATAACGTTCTTCGCGTGCGTGGTAGCTGCTCATGGTGCTTTCTGAAAGGCCGCGAGCCGGCATCGCGGGGGCAGGGGAGTGATCGGGCTCAGGTCCGGCGGCTGCTCGAAACCCGCTAGTGTGCCTTGTCGATCGGAGGCGCCGGCGCCTTCACCGACAGGGTTTCAGGCTGTGCCTCTTCAGTGATCGGGGCGGCCGATGCCGCCTCGTGCGCATGCCAGGCCTGGATCAGCGCCAGGCGCGGGCGCGGGTGGCGTTCATCGAGCAAGGTGGCAGCGGCGATGCGGTCGGTGCGGAAATGGCGAAAGCCTTCGTCGCCTTCGCTCCAGGCCACCAGCAGCCGGGCGGTGTCGAAATCGACCAGCGTGATCGGCCAGACGATGCGCGACTCGATCGCGCCGCTGTCTTGCAGGTGATCGATGCGCAGCTTGTGTTCCAGGCGGATCGCGCGGCGCAGGCTGCTGGCATCGCTGCCGACACCGATGAAGGGCAGCGCGGGCGCAGCGGAGGGCGCGGTGCTGTCGGTGGGCGAGGCGGCTTGCGAATCAGAGGGGCCAGAGCGGCGGGGCCCGCTTTGCAGGCACGCCTCTTTGCCCGCGGCGCTGAGCAATGCATCGATCTTGTCGAATGCGCTTTCGGCCGCGGCCGCGCTGCCATGGTTCAGTTGCCCGGAGAGCCAGCGCGCGCCGAGCGCCAGCGCGCGCAGCTCGGTCTCGGTGAACACCGGTGCCGGCACACACCATTCGCCATGCATCAGATAGCCCGAGCCGGGCTCGCCATCGATCGGCGCGCCGAGTGCGAGCAGCGCCTGCACGTCGCGGTAAATCGTGCGTTGCGAAACGCCCAGCGCTTTGGCCAGCGTGGCCGCGGACGTGGCCCGTTGGCGGCGGCGCAGCGCGTCGGTCAGGTCAAAAAGTCGGGCGGTTCGGCTCATTGTGGGCCGAATTCTGAAGGCTGGCGCGTCGGCGCTCTCCGACAGCCGAATCAGGCTTGCGCGACTGGGTGACTCGTGATCGCCTGCCTAGCATTCAAGAACGATTCACCGAAGGCCATTCGGCCCACGGACGTTTCATGGAGTTGAGGCTTGCTGGCCCAAGGGGAACGAAATGCTGCGAGACCGGAATGCGATCAACACACCACGGGCGGCCTGGCGCTGAATGGACATGGCCGCTTCATCCTCCCGCGCGCTGTGGAAAGGCGCGATCAGCTTCGGGCTGGTGCACATCCCGGTCAGCCTGCATTCGGCCACCACCGAAAGCGGCGTCAACTTCGACTGGCTCGACAAACGCAGCATGGACCCGGTCGGCTACAAGCGCATCAACAAGAAGACCGGCAAGGAGATCAGCAAGGAAAACATCGTCAAGGGCGTCGAGTACGAAAGCGGCAAGTACGTCGTGCTGAGCGCCGACGAGATCGAAGCGGTGTATCCGAAGTCCACTCAGTCGATCGACATCGAAGCTTTCGTGTCGGCCGCTGACATTCCGTTCATCTACCTCGAGCGGCCCTATTACCTCGCGCCGATCGGCAAGGGTGAGAAGGTGTACGCCTTGCTGCGTGAGACCTTGCTGGCGCGCCAGCGCATCGGCCTGGCGCGGGTCGTGATCCAGACCAAGCAGCACTTGGCCGCACTGGTGCCGGTGGGCCCGGCGCTGGTGCTGAACCTGCTGCGCTGGGGTGCCGACATCCGCAGCTGGGAAGACCTGAAGCTGCCGAAGGAAGGCAGCAAGGCCACCGGCCTGACGGCGCGAGAACTCGACATGGCCGGCCAACTGGTCGATGACATGAGCGGGAAGTGGGAGCCGGAGAAATTCACCGATTCATTCAAGGATCAGGTGATGGCGCTGGTCGATAAGAAAGTGAAGGCCGGGCAGACCGAATCG
>CAHJWV010000232.1 GCA_903643055.1 Burkholderiales bacterium
TTCTGGATGATGCTGTACAGGCTGTTAACGAAGTTCGTGACGTGGGTGCTGTTGTTTAGCGTGACGGAGCCGTTTTGACCGCCCAATGACAGGACGACCTTCTTGCCGCGAGCCTTCAACGCACGAACATCGGCGATGAATTGCGAGTCGGAGCCTGCATTCGGGTCCACAGTGAAGCTGACGGCGCCTTCGCCTGCGTTATCAGCAAAGGCCACGACGATCACATCCCAGTCATTGGAGATCTGGCTCAGAGGGTAGGTGTTGCCAGCCGGGTTGGTGAAGTTGTGCCAGTAGCCAACCAGCGCGTGCTTGGCGAAGTTGCCAGAGACTGGGCTTGGCGCAGGCGCAGGCGCTGGAGCCGGTGCGGGAACTGGAGCAGGCGCGGGTGCTGGCGCGGGGTTCGGAGCGGGTGCGGGTGCCGGCGCAGCCGTGCCGCAACCATTTACCTTGGTCCAGGGTTTTCCGGCGCCCTGTGGGCCATTGGCATTAACCGGGTCTTCGCCTTGCGACCACCAGTTGGCCTCGTAGGTCGAACCATTGCGAGTAACGATCGAGCCGTTCGGGTAAGCGGTCGTCGAGTTCCAGGCAGCCGCGCAATTCGCGGGAGAGGGTGCAGGAGTTGGTGCAGGCGCAGGGGCTGGCGTGGGAGTTGGCGCAGGCGCAGGGGTCGGCGCGGGTGCCGGAGCCGGTGTGGCATTGCCGCCGTTGCTGCCCAGATCGGTCCACAGACTCGCATTGCTGGGATTCCAGCCGGTGGCGCTGTAATCGGTCTGATTGACCAAAGCGCGGTAGTCATGCCCGTTGTATGCCACGACGGTACCCGCCGTGTAATAGACATCTGCCTTCCATGCGGGAGCAGCGTAGATGGACATGGCCGCGAATGCGGTGGTCAACGCAGCCACCAATTGCAGTTTTTGCCGGCGTGGAACTGAAGGAATAGAAAACATGCAAGTCTCCTGTAATGAATCGGGTCTGAGGCACCCACCGTGCGGGCGCCAAGTCAAGCTTCGTATCGGACCACAAAATCTAGCTCGACGGTTCATTTCACCATCTCGACGCAGTAAATACCATAGTAATACCAGTAACCAAGTATGAAGGCATCAAGTTGCACCGAAGCCGCTCATCGATTGATTCTCAGCCGAGTCGTTTTTTAAAGTATCCCGTCATCCTGAAGCATGCAGCGCGCGACCATTTGGTTTCCCACACACTGAGCAGTTAGCTGGATGACCGGCGCATCCAGCCTTGTATTTCCATCCACCGACAAGCATTGAAACTCGCAAGTTTCAGATGGGGGTTCATAACGATATCGATCGCGAAGTCACTCAATGACAATGCGCGGCTCATTTAACATTCAATGCAATAACAAAGTCGGTTTGCGGAATCGCCGGCAACGTTTCCTACCTGAATATCAACGCAGAGAGATGTCGAGCGCTCGGCGTTCGTGGACACCCCGGGCAAGGTCACAAGCGCTTGACCGCTGAAGTCAAACCCGTTCACCCAATGCACCGTGCCGATCACCAAGAGATCACGCTCGATGTACGAATCCGTGCACATCGGCTTCCTGTTTCTTTACAAAGCGCGACCTCGATAACGACGCAAGCCCCCTCACATGATGGTCCATCGATCGTGCTTTGTTCTCGGTTGGAGCCCGCAAGGGTGATTGAAAAAGGCATGAAACTTCCCGCTTACCCGGCTCTCCAAGCGGGATCGCAGTCTTATACTGGAATCGCGTGAAATCTACGTCTCAGGCAGGAAGCAGGTTGTATATGGGCGCCAAACTAAAAGTCGCGGGCTGGGTCACGCTAGGGGCCGTTGCCGGCGCCTTGACCACGATGCAGTTGCAAGCCACTGCACGCAACGCAGCCACGCAGTTACCGCTCGAAGAGCTCCAACAATTGGCCGCCGTTTTCGGCATGGTCAAGAGTGACTACGTCGAAGCTGTCGATGAAAAGAAGCTGATCACTGACGCCATTGGCGGCATGGTGGCGGGCCTGGACCCGCACTCGCAGTATTTCGACAAGAAGACCTTCAAGGAATTTCGTGAAGGCACGACCGGCAAGTTCGTCGGCGTCGGCATTGAGATCGGCATGGAAGACGGCGTGGTCAAGGTTGTCTCCCCGATCGAAGGCTCACCCGCCTTCCGTGCCGGCCTGAAGAGTGGCGACCTGATCACCAAGATCGATGACACCGCCGTCAAAGGCCTCACGATGGATCAGGCCGTCAAGCGCATGCGCGGCGAGCCCAACACCAAAGTGGCGCTGACGATCTTCCGCAAGTCGGAAAGCCGCAGCTTCCCGCTGACGATCATGCGCGAAGAGATTCGCGTGCAAAGCGTGCGCTCCAAGGTCGTCGAACCTGGCTATGCCTGGCTGCGCGTCAGCCAGTTCCAGGACCGCACGGTCGATGACTTCGCCCACAAGCTCGAAGACATCTACAAGCAAGACCCGAATCTGAAAGGCCTGATCCTCGATTTGCGCAATGACCCGGGCGGCCTGCTGGAAGCCTCGGTCGCGATCGCCGCGGCCTTCTTGCCAACTGATGCCACGGTGGTGTCAACCAACGGCCAGATTGCCGAATCGAAGTCGGTCTTCAAGGCTTCGCCCGAGTATTACCTGCGCCGGGGTGGCAGCGACCCGTTGCGCAAGCTGCCCGAGAATCTGAAGAAGGTGCCACTGGTGGTATTGGTCAATGAAGGCTCGGCATCGGCGAGCGAGATCGTTGCTGGCGCACTGCAAGACCATCAACGTGCAACGATCATGGGTTCGCAGACCTTCGGCAAGGGCTCGGTGCAAACCGTCCGCCAACTGTCGCCCGAGACCGCACTCAAGATCACCACCGCACGCTACTACACGCCAAGCGGCCGTTCGATTCAAGCCAAGGGCATCGTGCCTGATGTGATGCTCGACGAAACCGCCGAAGGCAATGTGTTCGCTGCGTTGCGCATGCGTGAAGCCGATCTTGAAAAGCATTTGCAAAGCGGTCAAGGTGCCGAGGTGAAAGACGAAGCACGCGAGAAGGCCCGTGAAGACGCCCGCAAGAAGCTGGAAGAAGAAGCAGCCAAGACCACCGCTCCGATCAAGCCCTTGCCCGAGTTTGGTACCACCGAAGACTTCCAACTGGCCCAGGCATTGAATCGCCTGAAGGGCAAGCCGGTGCTGGTTTCCAAGACGGCGGTCGAGCGCAAGGCCGAGGCATCGACGACCAACTGATGCCTTACTGATCTCGGCCTGTGCCGACCCGAAACGCCCGTGCAGCCCACGGGCGTTTTTCATGGATCGACAAAACCTTAGCTCCTTACCCGGCTTCATGAACGACAACCAGTTGCTGCGCTACTCGCGTCACATCCTGCTGAACGAAATCGGCATCGAAGGGCAGCAACGCCTGCTGCACTCGAATGCATTGGTGATCGGCGCCGGCGGGCTG
>CAHJWV010000233.1 GCA_903643055.1 Burkholderiales bacterium
CGTGGCGCGTGCCGTCTGCAAGCCGGCGCGGGCGGCGGCCAGTTCGTTCTGCGACTGCACGAGCCGGGCATTCATCAGCGATTGCTCGGCCGGTGGCGACACGCCACTCTCGATGCGCCGGCCGATCGACTCGTTGAGCTTGCCCAGCCGCTCCTGGTAGCTGTTCAGCGCCTGCAACTGACCTTGCGCGACCTGCAGCGATTGCCATGCGCTGGCGATCTGCAATGTAACCGTCAGGCCGGTCTCCTGCACCGCGAGCAGGCTGCTGTCGCGCCGCGAGCGCGCACCGTTGAGGTCGGCATCGAGCCGCCCGCCGGTATAGAGCCGCTGGTCGGCGCGCAGCGAGCTGCTGTATTGATAAGAAGAACCGGAGCCCTGTTGAAGCTGCGTCGCCACGCTCGGGGCGAACTGCCAGCGCGCGGCATCGACATCGCGCCTCGCCGCCGCCACTTCGCTGCGCCGTGCATCCAGCACGGGGCTGCTGACCAGCGCGGCGTTGATCAGCGATTCGAGCTGGGTGTCGCGAACAGGCGCATCCACCCCGGCGAAGGCCGCGGCGTGGTTGGCCAACAGGGCAATGAACCCGTATGCAGTGAGCCGACATGACAACATCCGTTGCAACTCCGAGATACGGCGCTGGCCCCGCTCAAGGAATCAGTCAGACCAGCTGCCAAGTGATCCAGATGGGTTCGGGAGATCCAGTTGCACCGATTCTGGGAATGCAAGCCCGATCGCGTCAGAGATGCAACGCGGATTCCCTGCGCGGCTTCACGCCTGTCGGCTTGTCAGAGGTCGCCCTACAGCTGTAGGCAATTTCCCCTCAAGCATTTCGAAGCTTGTTGCCTATGTGCATAACGGATTGAAAACACGGCATCTGGAACTTGCAATGCGTTGGAAAAACGCGCTTCGTTGGAGTGCGAAGCGCTGAGCCGGCCAGGGCGATCGGGAGGGGCGATTTTGGATGCGTTGAGATGAAAAGTTAGACTGGATGAATCCATTTTTGAAGGAGCCGACATGTTCGATCACATTGGCCTGGGCGTCAGTCACTGCGACGAGAGCCGGGCGTTTTTTCTTCAGGCCTTGAAGCCACTGGGCGTCGACGTGGTGATGGAAGGCGAGCATGGCGTGGGCCTGGGCAAGAACGGAAAGCCCTCGCTGTGGATTCGCACCATCACCGACACACCCGTGCCGCTGCATCTGGCCTTCACGGCCGACAGCCGAGCCGCCGTCGATGCCTTTCACCAGGCCGCGCTCGCCGCTGGCGGCAAAGACAATGGCGCACCCGGGCTGCGGCCGCACTATCACGCCAATTACTACGGCGCCTTCGTGATCGGGCCCGACGGGCACAACGTTGAAGCCGTCTGCCATCGGCCTGTGGCTTGAGCCGCTGCCCCGTGTAAGAAAGCCTGAGGCCGATCGACTGAGGTCCGAGGTGACGGTTTTCTTTCAGGAGTGGTCATGAAGGTCCAGCGCATGAAGTTCCAGCGGCGACGTCTTTTTCAGGTCTGTGCCGCCATCGGCGTGGGCTTGTGGATATTCAGCAGCCTCGGCGGGATGTCGGCAGCGAGCGCCGAGGTGGCGATGGCTTTGCCGGCGCCCATGGCCGATGAACCGGCGACTGCGCGGGTGGCGACGGCGGTCTTGGCGGGTGGCTGTTTCTGGGGCGTTCAGGGCGTGTTCCAGCATGTGCAGGGCGTGCGCGGCGTGGTGTCGGGCTATGCCGGCGGCGCGCGCGAGACGGCGCGCTACGAGCGCATCGGCCGCGGCGACACCGGCCACGCTGAAGCCGTACAGATCAGCTATGACCCGGCGCAGGTCACTTACGGCCAGCTGCTGCAGATCTTCTTTTCGGTGGCACACGACCCGACCCAGCTCAATCGCCAGGGGCCGGATGTCGGAACCCAATACCGCTCGGCGATCTTTCCTGCCGATGATGCGCAGCGCCAGATCGCAGCCGCTTATGTGGCGCAACTCGACAAGGCGCATTCATTCAGTGCTGCCTTGGCAACGCGCATTGAGCCCGTTAGCACCTTTTATCCGGCCGAGGCCTATCACCAGAACTTTCTGGCATTGAACCCGCGCCATCCTTACATCGCGTTCCATGACCTGCCCAAGGTCGATGCCCTGCATCACGCCTTTCCCGATCGCTATCGGGTCAAGCCGGTGCTGGTGGATGAGGCGCATTGAGGCTGGCAAGCCCGGTGGCTTGTCAGAAGCTAATCTTGCGAATCAAATGGTTGGCGTAGTCGGCCACATAGACGTTGCCCGAGGCATCCACCGCTACCCTCAGAGGCGAAATTGACCAGCCCGTCAGCTTTCGGGCGGGCGCAGGAGCTGCTGAAATGTCGGCAGCAGGTCCATGCTGACCAAGCGGGTTTCAATGGCACGTGCGGCTTCCATATGCTCGGGCAGCCGAGGGTTGAAAACAGCGTCGGTCACGGAGACTAAGACGGAGCCGACCTGTTCGGTGTCACGTCTGACGGGGATCACCGCTCGGGCCTCAGGAACATCTTGCTGTGTCAACCGGTGAGGCAGATACGCCATCCAACCGACGCCGCGTCGATCCTCATAAACATGCTTGTAAGCCGTCAGGTTGTACACATAGCCATACACCGGCGCCTGTTGGATGGCAACCATTGCAAGCAGCTCGGCGACCGAGGCATAACCTCCAATGATTGACTCACCGACGCGTCCATGGATATACAGCGACAACTTGCTCGAATAGAGGCTTCGTGACACAGACAGGCTCATGCGGCTACCCTCATCAACGCGATCGATGCCATTTCAGAGGCTGACATTGGCACTTGCCTTGAAACGTTGATGCAGTACGGCGACTGCCGCGTCGTGTCCATTGAAAGCGGGATCGAAGGCAAGGTAACTGAGTGCCTCTTGAAGACTGTCTCCTTGGAGATACCAATGCGCGAGCAGCGGCGACTTCAGCGCCAGCCACTCGGCATATGGGCGCATGGAATCCAATGCCATCCGGGCATCGAAGAGTGGGCTGTCGCTGGGGACATGAAAGTGAGTTGTGATGTCGAACATGTCAAGGCGTGTGTCTGGCCCCGTGGACTCAAAGGCTCTTCAGCCTGAACATCACAGGCTATCGAGTGGCAAGGAACAGGCATAAGCTAAAAAATATTCGGCGTGTTTGTGATCGTTAGGTTTCAGGCGTGCGCAAGAGCTGCACATACGTCGGCAGCAGGTCCGTGCTGACGAGACGAGTTTCAATCGCATGCGCAAGCCTGACGTGGTCGGTATTGCGCTCATCGAAGATCGCATCGGCGAGAGATGCAACGATGGTGCCGAGGCGCTTGTCGTCGTCATATACAGGCAAGGTTGCTGCGGCTTCAGGCACCGCCGTTCGGTCCAACGCCGTCGGAAGGTAAAGCATCCACCCGACACCCGGCCGGTCTTCGTATACCAGCTTGTAGGTTGTTGCCTCATAAACCCAGGCACAGACTGCTGAATAACGCCGGATCAGTATTTGAAGGAGTTCTGCGACTGCAGTGAAGTCGCCCACCCGAGACGTCCCAAGCGGCCCGCCAAGGAAGAGATCGAAGCGGCTGGCGAAAATGTCAGTCGCGACTGTCAGCGAGATGGATGCTGACTTACCGCTTTCCTCTTCGCCATTCCACAGGTAAATGACTCGAGAACTTTCCTTGAACTGCCGCGATAGCCATGCCACTGATGCATCTCTGCCGTTCCATCCGTCATCAATAGACACTCTGCGGATTTGAATCCGTCGAACTCTATTGCCTGATATAGCCATTCTGTGTGTGCAGGGAAGCCAGAAATTCGCATCTGATAAAGCAACGACGCTTCAGGCATCCCGCGCACCTTATAGAAGACGCCGCCGCAATCCGCTGGGCACTTGGTGCATGACTTTGTAATGGCTATCGGCGCCGTTTGCGCAACCGAAGAATCCTTTGCATCGGTCACTGCCTTTTGACGCTTGCGCGTCTCGTCGGTGATGACGGTGGTGCTACCGATGCCCAGCATCGCGAGCAGCGCGAGAACGGCCGCTTCGCATGAACACGTTTCACAAAATCGCGAAGCTCAAGCTGGTGCAGCTTCGCAAGTTGGTCTTCATCAAGCTCCAGCATCATGGTGACGGGTCACAAAAAATAATGGCCCCTCGCAACGAAATGCCAGGAGTCGATGTGTTGAAAAAATGAGGCGCGTTGGTCGGGCGTTAGGATCGTTGCGAGCCGGTGCAATACCCGCGGGTCATAGAAGCGAACCAGCGCCGTGCGCCCGTCCGGCAATGTCGCGTCGAGCTTGAGCTGCAGCAGTTGGGCGAGGCCATCCTGGCCCATCGAGGCGATGAGCGAACTGATGACAGGCTCGCTCATCTCGAGCCAAGGCCCGGCATGCGCCAACGGTGCGTCCGGCGTGCCATCGAACAGCGATAACGCGGTTCCTGCGGGAACCACGGTGCCAAATGACAGCTGAAATTGCAGCCCGTCAACGAGTGCATAGAGACGGACGAACGGATTTCGTTCGCGGGCCCGTTCAAGGGCCTCAACGTAACGCGCTGGACGGCAAAGCCGTTCAACGGCCAAGATCCGTAGCGTCGTATTGTTCCGGTCCTGCTGGGAAGCACCGTGTTGTCGTGTTGACCTGTCGTCCAGGCGGTTTTCGTTATCGCGGCTCATCTGCAGACCATGTATCCACCATGGGCTGGACTAACACAGTAAGGCCAGCCCGATGAAGTTAGCGCTTCAGCCATCACGGATCGATGGAATGACCATCGTGGTTTTGCCGGATCTGCATGGATGTTTATGAAGCTTGGCGCCGATCATCGGCGCAGCAGAGAGTTTCTCTAGTGTCTTCAGGATGAAACCAATGTCGCTGATTGGTTTCATCCGGAACGGCTTGGGTGCCGTTGGAAAGTTTGCGGCTGGAGGTAAGCCGCGCATCGCGGCTTGGCACAGCGAACAGATAGGTCGCGGCTGCGGAGCACGGATTGCCGAGCGGGTTGCCCTTGGCGCGATGAATGGGCAACGGGCTGGTTTGTCGTCACCCTCAGGGTTTTGCAGCACAGCAGGGATGACACTGCGGATACAAAGAGATAGAACTGCATTCATTGGATGCCCTGGAGTCACCAGAGCCTCGCTAAGGTCGGCCCTCCAAAATCACAACGAGGAGCAAGCATGTCCCGCCCTTATCTCTTGACGGCCGGCCTGATGGCCATGGCAAGCGCCTGGTCTCCGATGGCTGCTGCGCATGGCGCGCCGGAATACCCGGTCTCACGCCAATACAGCTGCTACTTGAATCGCAACCAGCCGGCGTGCGCGGCGGCCATCGCATTTGGTGGCGAGCAGGCCATCTACGACTGGAACGGTGTCAATCAGGCAGCAGCTGCCGGCAACCACCGCGCGGCCGCGCCGGATGGAAAGATCTGCGCCGGAGGTCAGGAAAAGTTCAAGGGCTTCGACCTCGCCCGCAACGATTGGTCGGTTACGAGCTGGGCGCCAGGTGCGAACGGCAAGTACGAATTCCGTTATTTCGCGACCGCGCCGCACCGCTCGTTGAGCTGGCAGTTCTATCTGACCAAGCAAGGCTGGCAGCCGGGCCTGCGGCCGCTGCAATGGTCTGACCTGGAACTGGCCACAGAGATCGGCCCCGACCAGATCACGACGACCGCCGACAAGCGCTACATCATGCAGCTGAGCTTGCCCAGCCGCACCGGCCGGCATCTGCTGTTTGCGGCATGGCAGCGCTCCGACAGCGGTGAAGCGTTCTACAGCTGCTCTGACGTCAACTTCGGTGGCGTGACGACACCGCCAGTGACGCCCACCCCGCTGAAGCAGATCGGCCCGCTGAACGCCCAGCAGGATCTGCCCGCCAATGCGAGCGTGAAGCTGCGCGTGTTCGGCCCCGGTGGCAGCGATCTCGAGACCCACACCTTGGCCATCACCGCCACCAATGGTTCGAAGTCCACCTGGATCGGCCAGCTCGCCAGCCTCGTCAATGGCCGCTCTGCTTACGTGCGTGTCGGTGAATTGCAAGGCAGCGTGGTCAACGTGATTCCGAATGCGACCTCGGCGCAGGTCTATGCACTGAGCGCGACCTCCGGGGTCAGCTTCGCGGTGGATATCGCATTGCCTCCTGCACCAACACCAACACAGATCG
>CAHJWV010000234.1 GCA_903643055.1 Burkholderiales bacterium
CGGGGTGACTGCCGCCGCAGCCACAGCGGAATGGCCCCCATCGACAAAACGCCCAAACCTACCAGCGCCCCCGCCTTGACGTAAAGCAGGCTGGAGATCAGCAGGTAGACGCTGCAGGCGCAAAAGATCAGTGGCAGCCACGGATAAAACGGCACGCGAAAAGGCCGTGGGGCTTCGGGCTGGCGGCGGCGCAGCACCAGCAGCGAGGCGGCGCTCAAGCTCAGAAAGCCCCAGTACACCGGTGACAGATAGTCGACCATCGTCGAGAAGCCGCCGCGGGTAACGGTGCCCAGGCCGACCAGCACCAGCGCCACGGCACCGATCGCTGCGATCGATGCTGGCGGAATGCCGCGCGACAAATCCCATTTCGACAAGCGAAGGCCCAGCGCGCCGCCAAGCATCCGCGCCTGTTGAAGATCGCGAGCGGCTGCCCAGGTCGTGCGCGCACCGGCGATCAAGGTGGCGTTCATCACGGTGATGGAGGTCAAGGCCACCGCGCCGACGATCAGCAACTCACCGGGCACGCCAAAGGCCTTGCGCATTAACTCGGCGGCAGGGGCTTCGCTGTGGGCTAAGCCCTCCAAACCGAGGCCGCGTAGGTAAGCGAAGTTGGCCAATAGATAAAGCGCGGTAACGGTGGCCAGGCCGATCAGCAGCGCATGCACGATGCCGCGCCGGCCGTCGCGCATTTCCGACGACAGCGTCGACGCATCGCTCCAGCCGCCATAGGCGAGGAATACGAAGACGAAGGCGGTGCCGATTTCGGTGTGGCCGGCCCGGCCTGGCGCGGCGAGCGGCGTTGCGGGCGGCACGCTGTTCAGGCTCAGCCAGGCAGCGGCTGCACCGAGGGCCAGCAGGCCGGCGACCACCAACACCATCAGCCCGACCTGCGTTCCCAGGCCGACATGCACGCCGCGCAGGTTCAGCAAGGTCAGCAGCACGATCACACCGGCCGCAAACAGCGTGCTGCCATAAGCGCCCCAAGTCGGGCCGAGCAGCAGATCGAGGTGGGCGACCTGATTCAGGTAGTCGCCGAACACGAAGGCCAGCAGCGCCATCGAGCCGGTGTGGATCACCGCAAAGCGGGACCAGGCGAACAGAAAGCCGGTGCGCGGGCCATAGGCCAAGCGCAGGAAGTGGTAGTCGCCGCCGGCATCGGGAAAGGCCGAAGCCAGCTCGGCGAAACACAGCGCGCCGACGAAAGACAGCACGCCGCCGAGCGCCCAAGCGAGGTACAGCGCCTGATCGCCGGCCAGGCTCGCGGCCACCATCGGTGAGGTCTTGAAGATGCCGGCACCGATCACCATGCCGACGCACACCGACACCGCATGCCGCACGCTGAGGTGGCGCGCGGGCAGGCTCAGCGCGCTGTGGACGGAAGGCGCGTCGCTGTGAACCTCGAGTGCGGGCGGCGCGTGCAGTGCCTCGGCGGCGGGTTGGGGCAGGGAGGTGCTCATGGCCTTGCAGGATAGTTGCATTTCCAACCGTCTTCGCCGGGCCATGGCAACCGCGAGCGCATGTACATATGCCAAGGCTGTGCTGGCCGGCTTGACAGCCTGCGGCTAACCTGCCGGCGCATGGCGCATGCCGTTGGGCGCCAAGCGCTTGGGAGGAGCGACCGATCAGGCCATTGAACGAATCGCCCCTGAACGATCGGGGGGACGAGCGACGGCCGCCGATCTGACTGTGTCGCAAACATCCCGACCGCGCTGGCGCCGCGACGCCTGCTGCCGCCCGCCCATCCATCCCTGTTCACGGACCCCCTGATGCATCGAGCCCTGCCATCTTTTCGTTTGACACGCCTTCACACCGCCGTGCTGGCCGCCACTTTCTCATCGCTCGCCTCGACGGGCGCGGCGCTGGCCGCAGCGCCTTCCCTGCCAGCCGATGCCACCGCGTCGACGGCCACGCCAGCGCCTCCTCCAACAGTCACCACCGCTGAAGCATCTGCCCCTTCGCTGGCGCCAGTGATCGTGACCGGCACGCGCACGCGCGACCGCACGGTGCTGACCTCGACCTCGCCGATCGACGTGCTGTCGGGCGACGATCTGCAGCGCGCGGCCGGCCCCGACGGCACGCTGGCGGCCGCGCTGCAGGCGCTGCTGCCGTCGTTCAACTTTCCCCGCCAATCGAACTCGGGCGCAGCCGACCATGTGCGCGCCGCCCAACTGCGTGGCATGAGCCCGGACCAGGTGCTGGTGCTCGTCAACGGCAAGCGCCGGCACAGCTCGGCGGTGGTCAGCCTGGAGGCCAAGACGGGCAAGGGCACGAACCCGGTCGACTTCAACGCGATTCCGTTGAACGCGGTCAAGCGCGTCGAAGTGCTGCGCGATGGCGCCGGCGCGCAATACGGCTCGGACGCCATTGCCGGCGTCATCAACGTGATCCTCGATGACGCGGCCGAGGGCCGTGAGATCACGCTGACCGGCGGCCAACATCGCACGCACTTCGAGCCGACCGGCGAACACATCGACGATGGCGAAAGCACCGAGCTGCAGGTCAAGGCCGGCTGGCGCTTCGGTGATGCGCGGTTGCGCGCGGGTGCCGAGCTCGGCCATCGCAATGCGACGAACCGGGCCGGCCGCGACCAGATCCCGATCTTCGAGAACCAGACGCCGGCCAACCTGGCGCTGCAGGGCCAGCGCAACTACGCGGCCGGCGACCCCGACACCGACAAGATCAACCTTTGGTTCAACGCGGCGGTGCCGTTTTCCAGCCAAAGCGCTGACCAAAGCGCCTACGCCTTCGGCACCTGGAGCCGGCGCGACACCGTGGGCGCCGCCTACTTCCGTTACCCCGACAGCAGCGCCACCGTGCCCGAGATCTATCCGAATGGCTACCGGCCGGAAACCACCGGCCGCAGCGATGACTTGTCGCTGTCGGCGGGGCTGCGCGGCGCGCTGGCGGGCGAGTGGGATTACGACGCCAGCCTGAGCCTGGGCCGCAATGATTTCGACTTCGGTGTGCGCCGCTCATTGAACGCATCGCTCGGTACCGCGAGCCCGACCCGCTTCGACCTCGGCCATTACCGCAGCGAGCTGCTCGGTGCCAACGTCGATCTCAGTCGCGCGCTGCAGATCGGCCTGGCGCGCCCGGCCACGCTGGCGCTGGGCGCCGATCTGCGCCGCGAAGCCTTCCGCACCGCCGCCGGTGACCCGGCCTCGTATGCGCTCGGCCCGATCGTCGCGCCAGCCGGTGCGCAAGCCGGGCCGGGCTTGTCGCCGGGCGATGCGGTGCGCAGCTCGCGGCAGGTGGCCGGGGTGTATGCCGACCTGTCGGCCGACCTGAGTGCGAATCTCTTTGCCGATGCGGCTGCGCGCTATGACCGCTACAGCGATGCCGGTGACGCGACCACTGGCAAGCTGTCAGCGCGTTATGCGCTGACGCCGGACATCGGGCTGCGGGGCGCGGTATCGACGAGCTTTCGCGCGCCTTCGCTCGCGCAGTCGTCGTACAGCTACACCGTCAGCGCCTATGGTAAAGGCGGCGCCTTGTCGCAGGTGCGTACCTTGCCGGTCGGCAGCCCGGTGGCCCAGGCGCTCGGTGCACAGGCGCTGAAGCCGGAGCGCTCGCGCAATTTCAGCCTCGGGCTGACGGCGCAGCCGGCGCGCGGCGTCTCGCTGTCGTTCGATGTCTACCGCATTGATGTCGATGACCGCATCACGCTGTCAGAGCGCTTCGCCAGTGCGGCGCTCAGTGCCCAGGTCGATTCGCAATTCGGCCTGCCCGGCGTCGACGGCATCAACTTCTTCACCAATGCGGTCGACACCCGAACCCAGGGCGCCGATCTGGTGGCCAACTGGCAGGGCCGTGCGGCCGACGGTCAGCTGCACTTGAGCGCAGCGTTATCCAGCACGCACACGACGATACGCCGCACGCAGAACCTGCCCGCCGCCTTGAGCGCACTCGGCGTCAACGGCAGCCTGGTCGGCCTGGAGGAAAGCAACACGCTGACCGATGCGGCGCCGCGCCTGCGCCATGTGCTGAGCGCGCAATGGAACGGCGAGCTCGGTGGGCAGATCGTTGGCGGCCTGCTGCGCGCCACACGCCATGGCAAGACGACGCGGGTCTTCGATTTCGGCGATGGCTTCACGCCGACGCAGACCTATGGCGCGGTG
>CAHJWV010000235.1 GCA_903643055.1 Burkholderiales bacterium
GCGATCAAGTCGGTGCTGGTGCGGATGGCGCCTCTGCTCGCCACGGCGCATACCGACGAACACTTCACGCTCGACGACCGGCTCTACATCGCCGAGTGCGTGCGCCGCTACCTGCCCGACACGCTGCAGGCCTGGCTCGCGGTGCCGGCGCATCTGCGCATCGAAGGCGCCGAACCGTCGGCGCAAGCCCTGCTGGACGAGCAACTCGACCTGCTGCACATTGAACTGCGCCAGCGTGAACAGAAGCTGAGCCGCGGTGCGGCCGAGCCCTTGCTGCGGCAGCAGCGCTTCCTGAAGGCCAAGCAGCAAGGTCGCGACTGAGCGGTCAGCGCGACAGATAGGCCCAACCACGCGCCCACTTGTCCGCCATCTGCTCGCGCAACGCGACGGGAATGCGCGGATCGTTTTTCGCTTCGGTCATCGCCTGCGTCATGCCGGTGCCGATCCGCTGCAACACCTCGATCGGTCGCGTGACGCCACAGACGCGCGAGCCGAAGCGCAGCAAGTCGTCGAGCACCGGATAGCGCTTCGACTTCGCGCCCTTGAAGAGTCTGAGCGCCAGGGTGTGGTCCTCCTGCGGCTCGGCACCGATGACTGTCTGGTACTTGTAGATCGCGGTCGTCACCACGTCGTACAGCGGTGACAAGCGCACGTCGGCCTCGGTCGTGTAGAGCACGCCGAAGTTCTTCAGGTGACCGTCGCCGTTGCGGACCATCACGGTCAGTGCGACCTGCGCATAAAACCGTCGCAGGTCGGCCGCAGGCAGGTTGAGGAGTCGCAGCACTTCGGCAATCGCTTCATAGCTGCCGTGGTACTTGCGATTCGAAAGAATGTCGCGTACCTGCAAGCCCATCAGCGAGGCGATGTCCTCGAAACCGATGCGGCCACCCGCGGCGTCGAGGTCGAACCGCTCGATCAGCAACAACTGGCCATCGTCGGAAAGTTCGAACTCCGGCGCCTCGATGCCGGCATGCCGCGCTGCGCGCAGGCAGAGGTACTCGTTGGCCGCCAGGCCCGGATACGCGGGCGAAGCCGCCTTGACGATCAGATTGGGCACGGTGAAGGTAGCGCGGGCGGGCACCAGAATCTTCGGCTGGACCCCCGCGACGCCGATGCCGGTGGAAAGGTATGCCTGCACCAGTTCCTCGAACAAGCCAGTCCGGCCGCTGCTGTGCAGCAAATCCGCGCGCGACACGTTGCGTGGCGCGGCAACGGGTTGCGCGTCGGGCAGCGTGAAGCCGAGCCGGCCGATGCCGTTGGTGCCGATCAACGCCAGCAAGTGCATCGGCGTGAGCGGCTGCTTGGGAAAGAGTTCGCGGATGCGATTGAACAGATAGCCTTCGGGCAGGTTCTGGTCCATCACCGGAAACAGCGCACCCGAGCGATAGCTCATGCGGCTCGGCGGCATCAGCAAGCCGAGCGCGGGTTGCGCGAGGTCGTCGCGGTCGTAGCTGAAGACGAACTGCGATTCGCTCAGCAGGCGTCCGCCGCGCTTCGGGCCGATATGCACGTCGAGTTGCTTGATTCGCTCAGGCAGCGTCGCCATGGGTGTTGTCCGTGTCGGCGGCGTCTTCCGGCTCGCCGAAGCGCTGGCGCATCTCTTCCAGCGTCGGCAGACCTGCCGGCGTGAGTTGGATCGCGTAGCCGGCCGCACGCAGGATGTCGAGCAATGCACTGACCGACACGTCCTGTCCTTTTTCAAGGCGATACAGGATGTCGCGGCTGCGTCCGGCGCGGCTGGCAATCGCGGTGGCGCTCTGACCTTGGTCCTTGCGGCTTTGCCGTACGGCCTCGCCAAGCGCAGAAAGCGTCTTGATTTTGTCCATCTTGATGGACATTATTGCGCAAATTCGCAAATTCGTCCATCAATCCGTACAAATACCGAAGGCCTCAGGTGTCGAGTTCGGCCGCCGCCTTGGCCGAGGCCAGCGGCAGCCCACCGCTACGGTCCATCAGGTCGGCCTCGTGCTTGTCGCGCACGGTCTTGGCCAGGGTGAAGGTGCTGCTGACCAGGAACAGCCAGCTCACGACCATGAAACCCTTCTGCCATTCGCCGATGTTCATGCGCCACAGGCCCCAAGCCGTGAGGCAGATGGCGGCGCCGAAAGCGATCCAGACCGTCATCAGCCAGGAGCCGGTGTCGACCTGACCATCGCGGTTGTCGCGGATGGTCTTGGCGACCGAGAAGCTCGTGAACAGGCAGAAGAAGAAGCCGATCGCGAGAAAGGCCCGGTCGAGTTCCTGGCCCGGCAGCAGCAGCACGCCGATGCCGCTGGCGAGCACCGCCAGGCCGAACGAAAGCCAGACCTGCATGCGCCAGCCGTTGGTGTCGCGCTGCATCACGTAGCGGGGGGTTGCCATGGTGTTTTTTCCTCGGTTTGTATGCATGAAAAATGTTTCGGGGCGGTTCAGAGCGCCACCGGCCCGTCGATCGCCTGCTTCGTCGCCTCGCGCGCCTTCTGCGCACGCACGCGGTCGACGTACTGCTCGGCCTTGGCGAGCTGCTCGCTCATGATCTTGTTGTTCTGGCCCATCACGTCGATGGCCTTGACGCGGAAGCTGTCCATCGCGTCCATGGCCTTGAAGGTCTGGTCGAACATCTCGCGGATCTTGTCGATGCCGATCATCGGGTTCTGCGCGAACTGCGCGGTCTTGTCGACGTGGTTGTTCAGTTGCCGGCCGGTCTCGGTGATGAGGTTCTCGATGCTGGTGTTCACGCCCTGCAGCATCTCCATCACCTGGATCTGGTTGCCGGTGGCGCGCGCCACGGTCTGCGCGACGGCCAGCGCACTCATGCCGGTGGTCGCGACGCGGCTGCAGCCGTTCATCATTTCGCGGCCGGTCTTCTTGAGCACGTCGAGCGCGAGGTAGCCGTTGGTGCACACGGCCTGCTGCGTCAGCATGTCGGTCAGGTTCTGGCGCGCGTAGAACAGCACCTCCTGCTGCAAGGCCTGCGCGCGCAGCGGGTCGGTGGCCTGCAGGCTCTGCACCTTGGCATCGAGCTGGCCGTCGAGCTTTTCGGCAAAGCGGATCGCGCCGGCGAGCTTTTGCATCGCGTCCCACAGCTTGCCGCGCACGGCCTCGATCTCGACCACGTCGCGCTGCATGTCGTCACGTGCGCCGTAGAGCTGCTGCATGCTTTTCTGCAACTGCGCGCCGGCGCTCTCGAACTTGCGGAAGTAGGCCTGCAGCTTGTTGCCGAACGGGATCAGGCCGAGCAGCTTCTGCGGTTGCAACAGGTCGCCTTCCTTGCCGGGGTTCAGGTCGTCGAGGTGGCCGCGCATGTCCTGGATCGCCTTGAACGCGGCACTGTCTTCCACGCCGACGAAGTTGCGCTGCATGAAGCGGCCCTGCATCAGGCTGGATGCGATCGAGATCTCTTCCTTGCCGAGCGCGAAGGCCGAATCGAGCTTGGCCTTGAAGGCATCGCTGTGCACGTCTTCGGCCAGCAATGCTTCGACGAAGCAATCGACCTGCGCATCGACCGCACTCTGCAGTTCGGGCTTGAGCGGCACGGCCTTGCTGGCGGTTTGCCCGGTCAGCGGCGTCAGCACCTCGGGCGGCGCGAGTTGAAAGCCGTCCGCGGCGGATGCGGGCGCGGAGCCGCCGGATTCGTTGCTTTGCGTCGTCATGTCGTCTTCTCTCCTCAGGTGGTCGGGCTCGGGTCAGGCGCAGTGTAGGGGCCGGTCGATGTCGCCTGTGCCACGCGCGTGGCCGCGGTGCCGCAACCGTGGCAGAAACGCGAGAAAGCACTCTTTCGCGTCTCGCACACCCGGCAATGGTCGAACAGGCCGATGCCGCAGTGCGGACAGAAGTCGATCGTCGTGATCTTCAGTTCGACCGGCCGCTCACACCCGGGGCACACGCCCTTGCCCAGGCGCGCCAGCGCGGTGTCGTAGCTGAGCTCCTCGCGCCGCACCTGATCGGGTTGTGCCTCGGCCAGCTTCTGGCGCGCGAGGTAGCGGTTGAGCGCGACGATCGCGTAGCGGCCCACCAGCACCGTCACCACGATGCCGACGATGTAGCGCACGTAGCCGCCATAGCTCGGCAGGTACGGCACCAGCTCGACGAAGAACGCGAACAGCGCGAAGAAGATGAAGCCCCAGACGAAGGGCCAGTAGGTGCTCTTGCGCTTCTTGACGAACAGCCAGCCGGCGATCGCGAGCAAGGGCAAGGTCAACGCCAGCCGGTAGCCGAACACGCGCAGCTCGACGCGGCGGTATTCGGCTTCGAGCTTGAGTTGCGCGTCGTGCTCGAGCACGGTCAGCTGTTCCTGCTCCCGGGCTTCGGCCTGACGCGCGTCGAGCGCGATCTGGCTCTGCGCATCGACCTTCTGCTGCTCGGCATCGACCTTGGCCTTGAGCGCATCGAGCGCCCTGGTGCGCGCGATCAGTTCGGCATCCTGGTCGGGCGACTGGGTGGCGCGCCGCGTGGCGATCCAGTTGTCGAAAGTCTCGCGTGCATTGCTGTTGGCCTGCGACGCGACCTGCAGCTTGAGTTCGGCCTGTTCCAGGTCGCGCTGGGCCTGCTGCTGCGCACGACCCGCCTCCTTGAGCGCGGCGCGCAGCGGATCGGCCGCGCTCTTGTCGATGAAGTCGTCGATCGACAGCCGCCGCTCGACCTGCGGCAGGTCGCCCACCAGCGTGCCGCCGAGCCCGATCAGGAAGCTCGCGAACACCAATGCCACCAGCCACAGGCCGCGGCGAAACCATTTTTCGGACAGACGCAAGGATTTGCTCATCGATCGCTTTCGGACAACGCTTCTTCGTTCAGGGGGGAAATCAAATGCCTCAAAGGCCGCAGGCATGCGCATGCATCGGAAACAGGAACAGCCCGGCCAGGATCACGGCCAGCACCATGAGCACGACCTGTCCGACGCGGCGCACGAAGCGCTTCCAGCGCGGCAGCCGCGACGCCTCCTCCGCATCGTAGGGGCCGAAGTTGGTGCTGATGCCGTCGGCGCGCGCGGCGCGCAGCGCAGTGAGAACGTCCTCGGGTGGCAGATCGCTGAGCGACGAGTGCCGGTGCTTCATGAAAACCTCGGGTTGAAGTGAAGGTGCGCGGATGATGTGACGCATCGCACGTTCGGCCGTCGTGAATCCTGCACCGGAATCGAACAATCACGCCCAAGGTATCTGGATGCGATACCGGGCCGGCGCGCTCCGGCGCTCACAGCCGCGCCAGGTCGTCGCGCGTGTAGACCCGGTCGGTGCCGGCAAGCCGCATGGCCAGCCGCTCCAGCGCGCTCTGCGTCGGCGCCGGCTTGCCGGGCTGCAACAGCGTCAACGGCGCCAGCAGGCTCAGCACCACGAGCACGGCCGGAATGCGCGAGTGCGGCCGCCCGCGCTGCAGAGCCAGGAAGCTGGCGCTGATGGCAAAGCCGAGCGCATAGCCCGC
>CAHJWV010000236.1 GCA_903643055.1 Burkholderiales bacterium
TCCGGCGCCGAAGACCAAATAAATCGTAGTTTCCTTTGCGCGCAACCAAGCTCCACGCGCCCTGAGGTGCAACGACCATCATCACCATCGCCAGGACCCCCAGGCCGATGAAGTACCAAGTCCCATGGTCGGCGAAGAGCTCTCTCAGTGCGAAGTAAAGAACGGTTCCCAGAATGGGGCCCTCGAGCGTTCCGATGCCGCCGAGGATCGTGGTGAAGATGGCAATCGCCGTCCAGTTCTGACTGAAGGACGCGTTGGGTGTCACCTGCAATGTGTTCATGTACGCAACGGCACCGCCGAGTCCGGTCATGACCCCGGCGATGACCCAGAGCGCGAATTTCGTGCTCTGGACGCTGACGCCGCTCGACGCCGCGGCAACCTCCGAATCGCGGATGCTCATGAGCGCCATTCCAAGTCGCCCTCGCAGAACGGCTCGGGCGCAGGCAAGAGAAGCAACGCCAATGGTCAGTGCCGCCCAATAGATGCCCGCGTTGCGCGTAAAGCGATCGTATTCACGAATCGTCTCCAGGGGCATTCCCCCGGCAGAGCCCAGCCAGGTGGTGTTGCTGGCGCCAATTCTGAGAACTTCTGCAAGCACCCAGGTCGCTACGGCGAAATAAGGACCGGAGAGCCTGAAAAGCGGGACGGCACTCACCATGGCGAACAGGCCACTGATCAAACCCGCCAAAGGCAACGTCACCCATGGATTGATCTCGAACCGGTTCGAAATAGCGAAAAGTGCGTAGGCTCCCACTCCGACAAACATTTGGTGCCCTACCGAGACAAGACCGCCATAGCCCGCCAGCAGGTTCCAGGCCAGCGCCATCGAGAACACCGTCAGTGCTTCGACAAGCAGGCGCTGGACACCGAAAGTCGCATACCAGGGAACTGCAACGAGGGCCAACAGCACCGCGACGATTGCTCCTCCAACCCATAAGGAGCGGCTCCGCCGACACGCACCTGCCGTCGTTGCGGGCGAAATGGTGGAACTCACTGTCGATCTCCTTGCCCGAAGAATCCTTGGGGCCGTGCAATCAGCATTACCAGGAATACCAGATGACCGAAAAAGGCGCCAAGGCCGGTGTCGACCTGTTGTCCGAGAACTTGCGCCAGCCCGATCACCAGGCCGCCCAGAAATGTTCCCCACAGACTGCCGAGACCACCCAGAACCACTGCCTCGAAGGCGAAGAGGAGACGCTCTGGCCCGGCGCTCGGCGAGAAGGGTGTCCGGATTCCATACAAAACCGCTGCGATGGAAATGATGGCCAAGATGAAGCCGGTCACAAGCGCGAAGAAGCGCTTGTCGTCGACACCCACCAGCCTCGCTGCGCCGGGGTCGTCCGCTACTGCTCGCGCCTGCCGCCCCCATCGCGTCTTTGCGATGAGCATGTGCGTCAGGGCATAGGCCCCCGTGGTCAGCGCTGCGGTGATCAGCGGCAGCGCGCCTACCGAGATCCCTGCAACGTGAAATCCCGCGACGCCGATCTCGCCTGCGTCCAGACTTCTCGTATTCGCCGTGAAAACCTCCTGCAAGATGTTCTGGAGCACGATCGAAAGACCGAACGTCAGCAGCAGAGGCGACAGCGGGTTCGTCCCGATCACATGGTTGAGGACCAGTGTTTGCAGAAGCCATCCAATGATGAACATCGCCGGCAGCACTAGGGCAATCGAGGTGAGCGCACCGAGTCCGAATGCATTGACGACAACACTCGCCAGATAGGCACCCAGCACAATCAGGTCACCATGAGCGATGTTGATCATCTTCATGATGCCAAGTGACATGCTCAGCCCCAGGCCGAACAACGCATACAGCGCGCCCAGCATGAGCCCGTTGAGCAGCAATTCGATGAAGGAGGTCATTCAGACTCCGAAATAGGCTTGAGCGATGGCGTGCTTATCAGCGTGGGCTGAATCTCCGTCGAGCACGATGCGTCCTTTGCGCAGGCAGTAGTAACGGTCGGACGAGGCGATGGCTCGACGCACGTTTTGTTCGACCAGGACGATGGCAGCGCCCGCCTGCCTGACTTTGGCCAGGAGGACGTACACCTCATCCACCGCCAACGGCGACAGGCCGAGCGAAACCTCATCGCACAGCAGATAGTCGGGGTTGGCAACGAGCGCCCGCGCGATCGCCACCTGTTGCTGTTGACCGCCAGAGAGTGCCGTCGCCGGCCGCTTCAGCAGGCCTTTCAACATGGGCAGTTCCGCGAGGACCTGATCGACGTCCCAACGGCCTGCCCTGCCGTTGTCCTGAGCCAGGAGCAAGTTCTCGTGCACCGTCAGCGAGGGAAAAAGCCGCCGCCCTTCCGGAACCAGGGCGATTCCCCGCGCGAGCTGGGCGCGTTCGGTGGCGTTTCCTATGCTGGCGCCATCCAGCGTGATTGCATCTGTGTTTGCGCCGAGTGCTCCTGCAATGGTTCGAAGCAGCGTCGTTTTCCCTGCGCCGTTGGAGCCCACCAACGCGACCGCCTCTCCCGCGTCAATCTCGACACTGACATCGAAGAGTGCCTGAAACAGACCGTATGAAACGTTCAGATGTTCGGCTCGCAGCATCAGGCGACCTCTGTTTGGAGATCCAGTTCGTCGCCAAGATAGGTTTGTCGAACGAGTGGACTGGCGATCACATCGGCGGGCATTCCATCAGCGAGCACCGAACCATCCGCCAGGACGACGAGCCGTTGCACGACCGAGACGAGCGCATGCACGATGTGTTCGATCCATACCACGGTCACACCGGTTCGGTGGAGCTGGACCACCAGCGCCAGCAATTCATGCATTTCGGCATCCGTGAGTCCGCCGCCAACCTCGTCGAGCAGCAGCAGGCGCGGCTTCGTGGCCATCGCCCGGGCCAGCTCCAGCCGCTTGCGCTGCAGCAGCGTCAAGGTCGCTGCGGGCCTGTCCGCAACGGCGGCCAGTCCACAGGTTTCGATCGCCTCGCGGGCGGCGTATCCGGCATCTGAGACTCGACCCGTGCCGCCGAAGGTGGCGCCCACCAGCGCGTTCTCATAAACCGTCATCGCCTGGAACGGCAGCGGAACCTGGAAAGTCCGCCCGATGCCACGTCGGCAGCGCTGGTGAGCAGCTTGCGAAGTGACATCCACGCCGTCGAGCAGCACCGCCCCGTCGTCGCACCGCAAAGCTCCCGAGACGAGACTGAAAAGCGTTGTCTTGCCGGCGCCGTTGGGGCCGATCACCCCGACGAATTCACGCTCGTCCACCTTGAGATCGATGCCCCGGATGACCTTCATGTCGCGAAAGCTCTTTCGCACGCGCTTCAACTCTAGAAGCATGGTCGTTCAGCGGTCATCCGAACTTCAGGAGTTCGAACTTGCGCTGCACCGGAATCTCTGGAGCCGACCGGTTGTGCGTGATGAAGAGTTCAGGACGTCCCTGCGCAGTCAGTCGCCATTGACCGCCGACCACGCGAATCTTGGAGACGTTTTTGATGCCGCTGCCGCCGAAGTTCAAACCGCCGATGACCGTTTCCTGCTTCAGGCTGCGCAGCGCGTCCGCCACTTTCTTGGGGTCCTTGGGATCGCCGCTCGCCTTGAGGGCGCTGATGCCGGCCTCGAAGAGGGCATGGTTGACCCCCAGGGGTTGCGTCCATTCCCGCTTCGTTGCACTTGTGTATGCGTTCGCCAGTTCCAGCGATGTCTGACCGGTGATGCTCGAACGAAACGGATAAGCCGGCGTCCACCAGATTTCCGTCGACATGCCGTCGGCACGGGCTCCGAGCGCGGCCACGCCGCCGGGAAACAAGAAAGCCTTGG
Source organism: Burkholderiales bacterium (assembly GCA_903643055.1). The sequence goes on from CAHJWV010000236.1 coordinate 3,771, forward strand.
CGATGGTCGCCACCTTGGGCTTGAAGCCCATCTGTCCGGCCTGTTTCAAGAACGTCGCCCACTCCGGGGGGTTGAACAGCCCCGTCATCAACTCGACATTTTCTTTCTTGAATGCTTGAATCTGGGTCGAGAAGTCGTCAGCACCCAACGGATACTTGCCCACGTCGACGATGCGATATCCCGCTTTCGCAAACTGGGCAGGCATGCCGAGCTTCGCGTCGCCCATGGCGTCCCCCGGCACAGTGTTCTCGAACGCCGTGCCCAGGACCTTGTTCGTTGGCAGGCCACTCCAGATATCAATGAAGACGTCGCCTATGTCTTCGATGCCCCAAAAGAAATGGAACACGCTTTTGAAACCTTTGGCCGGGTCGCCCTTCATCGGAAAGAGCCACGCCTGCCACGGAGTCATCGTGCTGATGCACGGGACACCGTTGAGTTCGCACTGTTGCGGAGCCCCTGGCCCGACCGCCGAATTGCACAGCAGCAGGTCGATGTTGTCCTTGTTGATCAACTCCGCTGCGATGTTGGAAGCCCGGTCGGAGCTTGTCTGATCGTCGCGGGCGATGATCTCGACGCTGTATTTCTTGCCCCCGATGACCAGGCCGCCGTCCACCGATTTCCTGACTTGGTCGATGATGAATTCATCGGCTTCCGAGAAAGGGGCGAAAGGTCCTGTACGAGGGCTGATGTACCCGATACGGACTTTGCTTTCGGCCGCAAAGGCCGTTGGCATCCCGAGCGTCGCGACGGCGGTGACGGCTGCGGATTGCTGAAGGAAACGGCGACGTGCGATCGCGCCATTGGCAGGATGGAGGATGTCAATCATGGATATGGCTCAACCGGTCTGTTGCAGGAGCGCTGCGGGCTGGACAGCCTGAAGCGGGATTGGACGGACGCGGCCGAAGCGAGTGTTGCTGGCTCGACAGCGCTGTCGTCACCCGCGAATGTGCGACAGGCGCTTTGGAAAGACTTGGTCGGACCGGTCCTGAGACTTGTCTCTTCCGGACCGGAGAAAGCGTGTTTGCAAGGACGGTCGACAATGCGCCGTGCGAATGGGAGGTTGGACTCTTCCTCACGTGGTCCTTCAAGGAAGATGGCACGGATCTTGAATGAGAGGGCGGAGATGACTCGCGTCGGGCTTGGAGATGGCACCCTTCGGTCGCCGCTTTCAGAATCCGATCTCGCATGAATCGGCATGGGTGAAGGGAGACTTCAATGACCTTTCAAGGGAACATCGCAACCGAGCACCCCAGGAGCCACCTGGTATCCACAGCAACGGTGGCACGGCGCGACCGATTGGATTTTTGGCGTGACGCGGTTCGGAGCGACCTTCTCGAGCTCGAGTTTCGACTGCCCAGCGGTGCCGACTTCAACGCCAACATGCTGTCGCTCGAGCTTCCGGAACTCAGCCTCTGCGCGATCGAGAGTTCACCAAGCGTTGTAGAACGCAAGGCAGGCGGCGCAAGCAGAGGCGTCGAGGAAACGCTCATGTTCAATTTTGTTTTCTCTGGCCAGATGATCGCCGAGCAGGACGGGCGGACCGTGACCGTCGAGCCAGGCGATGGTGTGATGTGCTCGGGAAGTCGAGCGTATGCACTGCGTATGCCAGTTCCCACCCGACTGGCCTGCATACGCCTTCCTTACGAAAAACTGCGGCGCAATGTTGCGGGACTCACCAACGCTACGGCTACGAGCTTCGCAGCCCACAGCGAGCTGTGCGGGATCGTCTCGGGTTACGCCTCGCACCTTGCAGAGTACGACGAGGTTCTCAGCGAGCGTGGGGCTACCAAAGTCGCCGACAACTTCACGGACTTGTTGCTTGCCATGGCTGGCGAAATTGCGAGAACGAAGAGCCCCGCGCTGTCCGAATCGCGCACGGTCGTCCTCACGCGCGTGAAAGACTGCGTCGAACGCAATCTCGCCGATTTCGAACTGGACGCCAACAGGGTCGAGATCCTCACAGGACTGTCGCATCGATACATCAACCGACTGTTCGAGGCCGAACAAACCTCTCTGTCCCGATACATCTGGGGACGCCGACTTGAACGTACCGCCAAGGATCTGCGGGAGGCAGCGCTCCTGAGACGCGGCATCTCGCAGATTGCGTTGGCCAATGGATTCAACGACCTCAGTCATTTCAGCAAGGTTTTCCGAGCGCGATACGGGTCGTCGCCACGGGACTATCGAAAAGCCGCTGCCGTGCAGTGATGTTGTCCGTCCAGCCCCTGCGCCCGTCCGCTGTTGGTTTGATGGGCGGACGGGTTCATGGCGGGAAACCCTGGGTGTCCTGAATGCACGCAATCCTGGGGCCGGATGCGCTGTGCAGGCAAAGTAATGCGTCCGAATCAACCAAGTAAATTCCGATCCGAATGCCAAAGTGCTTCTCCTGGAAACCAGGAGGCCGGACGGGGAATGAACCAAGACGCGTTGCTACTCGGGGATATCGCGCTCGAAAGCGGCGATGTACTTCCCTCCGCATCACTGGCCTTTCGCACCTACGGGTCCTTGAATGCAAGCAAGGACAACGTCGTTCTCAACCCGACCTGGTACGGCGGGGTGGGAACCGACAACGAATGGCTGTTCGGGCCCGGCCGCGCGCTGGATACGAACAAGTACTTCATCGTCGTCCCCGAGATGTTTGGCAACGGCGTTTCCTCTTCTCCATCGAACCATCCGACGCTCAGAACCTGGGACACTTTTCCAAACGTCTCCATCCGCGACAACGTGAGGATGCAGGAACGGCTGCTGAGAGAGGTCGTCGGCGTCGGGCGCGTTCGCCTCGCGGTGGGATTTTCCATGGGGGCGCTGCAAGCGTACGAGTGGGCGACACTGTTCCCCGATCAGGTCGACCGCCTCGTCACCATCTGCGGGACTGCGCGGACGAGTCCACACAACTGGGTCTTTCTGGAAGGCGTCAAGGCGGCGCTGACGCGCGGATCCGAAACGAGCAGCCCGCGCGATGATCTGGCAGGCCGCAGGTTGGCGCTGCGTGCTGTTGGACGCGTCTACGCCGGATGGGCGCTATCGCAGACTTTCTATCGTCAGGAACTCTGGCGAAACCTCGGATTTACCACTGTCGAAGGATTTGTCGCCGGCTTTTGGCAGGGTATGTTCGCCGACAAGGACGTAGACGATCTTGTGACGATGCTCCGTACTTGGCAGGGCGCGGATGTCAGCAGCAATTCCGACTATGCGGGGGATATCGGGAGAGCACTCGGCGCCATCAAGGCCCAAACCACCGTCATGCCGTCCTCGACAGACCTGTACTTCACCGCCCACGATTGCCAGGCGGAGGCAGGCTGGATTCCCGGTGCGAACGTACGGCAAATAGAGAGCGTGTTTGGCCATGCTGCCGGTGCCGGCGTGGATCCCGCCGCTGCCTCGTTTATCGAGGGTGTTCTCGAAGAGGTACTGAAATGAGAATTTCCCAGCGATGGAGCGCACATTGATTGGCGACTTCAAGCATTCCGCATTGGTCGCAGGAACGATGGACAGGCCGCATTTCCATCAAATAGCCCGGACGCTCGCTACGCGAAGAACCGGTTCGCCGGCCGCGGCAGCCCGAGGTTCTCGCGCAGCGTCGTGCCCTCGTACTCGCGCCGGAAGATGCCGCGCCGCTGCAACTCCGGCACCACCTTGTCGGCGAAGGCGTCGAGGCCGCCGGGCAGCCAGGGGAACATGATGTTGAAGCCGTCGCTGCCTTCGCGCTCCAGCCATTCCTGCATCTCGTCGGCAATCGTCTGCGCGGTGCCGACGAAGGCCAGCCCGCCGTAGCCGCCGAGGCGCTGCGCCAACTGCCGCACCGTGAAGCCTTCGCGCTCGGCCAGCGCGATCACGCGCTGCTGGCCGCTCTTGCTGGCATTGGTTGCGGGCACCGGCGGCAGCGGCTTGTCGGGGTCGAACTTGGAGGCGTCGTGGCCGAGCGAGATCGACAGCGAGGCGATCGCGCTTTCGTAGTGCACCAGGCTGTCGAGCTTCGCGCGGATGGCGCGCGCCTCGTCCACCGTGTCGCCGACCACCACGAACGCGGCCGGCAATATCTTCAGGTGGTCGCGCTCGCGGCCGAGCGCCGCCAGCCGCCCCTTCACGTCGGCGTAGAAGGCGCGGCCTTCCTCCAGATTGCCGTGCGCCGCGAAGATCAGCTCGGCCGTCTCGGCCGCCAGCTGGCGGCCCGGCTCCGACGCGCCGGCCTGCACGATCACCGGCCAGCCCTGCACCGGCCGCGCGATGTGCAGCGGGCCGCGCACCGACAGGTATTTGCCTTTGTGGTTCAGCGTGTGCAGCCGCGCCGGGTCGAAGAACAGGCCGCTTTCGGCATCGCGGATGAAAGCGTCGTCGGCCCAGCTGTCCCACAGGCCGGTGACCACGTCGTAGAACTCGCGCGCCCGCGCATAGCGCTCGTCGTGCGGCATGTGGTCGTCGCGGCCGAAGTTCAGCGCGGCGTCGGGGTTCGACGTGGTCACGATGTTCCAGCCCGCGCGGCCGTTGCTCAGGTGGTCGAGCGAGGCAAAGCGGCGCGCGATGTGGAAGGGTTCGTCGAAGGTGGTCGACGCGGTCGCGACCAAGCCGATATGGTCGGTCGCCTGGCTCAGCGCCGACAGCAAGGTGAAGGGCTCGAACGAGGTCACGGTGTGGCTGCGCATCAAGGCTTCGATCGGCATGTTCAGCACGGCCAAGTGGTCGGCCATGAAGAAGGCGTCGAAGCGCGCGCGCTCCAGCGTCTGCGCAAAGCGCTTCAGGTGCGCGAAGTTGAAGTTGGCGTCGGCAAAGGCACCGGGATAGCGCCAGGCGCCGGTGTGGATGCTGACGGGGCGCATGAAAGCGCCGAGCTTGAGTTGCCGCGCGGAGGTCGTCATGGCCGCGATCTTGAAGCGCGGGGCGCGACCTTGCACGGCGCGGGGCCATGCCGGTCCACGGTTGTTTCAGCTATATGCAACTGACAACACGGTTGTTCCTGAATATGAAGCCGCTTCGGAAAATCGGGGGATGTTGTCTCCCCCTCATCCCGAAGACGCGGTCGAGTTCGACGCGCCGCGCCGCACGCTGTGGCAATCGCTGCGCGACCTGGCGCTGAGCCTGCTGGTGGTCAGCGCCATCGCGCTGATCGTGAGCTTTCTCACCGCCACCGGCGCACACGCTCAACCCGGCAACAAGGGCGAGCTGCGCATCGGCTACCAGAAGTCGGCCAGCCTGTTCGTGCTGCAGAAGGCGCAGGGCACGCTGGAGAAAAAGCTGGCGCCGCTCGGCTTCGGCGTGAAGTGGGTCGAGTTCCCGGCCGGGCCGCAACTGCTCGAAGGGCTCAACGTCGGCGCGGTCGATGTCGGCTACGTCGGCGAGGCGCCGCCGATCTTCGCGCAGGCCGCGGGCGCGCGCTTCGTCTACTTCGGCTACGACCCGGCCGCGCCGCGCGCCGAGGCGATCCTGGTGCTGAAGGATTCGCCGATCAAGTCGGTCGCCGACTTGAAGGGCAAGAAGGTCGCGCTCAACAAGGGCAGCAACGTGCACTACCTGCTGGTGAAGCAACTGGAGAAGAACGGGCTCACGCTGGCCGACATCCAGCCGGTGTACCTGGCGCCGGCCGACGGCCGCGCCGCCTTCGAGAGCAAGAACGTCGACGCCTGGGTGATCTGGGATCCGTTCCAGGCCGCCGCCGAAAAGGCTGCCGGCGCGCGCGTGCTCGCCGACGGCACGGGCAACGTGGTCAACAACTACCAGTACTACCTGGGCGAGCGTGGCTTCGTGACGAAGAACCCGAAGGTGATCGATGCGCTGTTCGAAGATTCCGTGACGCAGGGCATCTGGCTCAAGAAGAACCTGCGCCAGGCAGCCGAGCAGATCGCGCCGCTGCAGGGCCTGCCGGTCGACGTGGTCGAACTCGCGCTGCGGCGCTACGAGTTCAACGTCAAGCCCATTACCCCGGCCGTCGCTGCCGACCAGCAGAAGATCGCCGACACCTTCTTCCAGCTCAAGCTGATCCCCAAGGCGATCAAGGTCGGCGACGCGGTGGTCGCGTCGCAGCCTTGAAGGCCCCGCCAGAACAACAAGCAACACAAATGACC